>JBGPBA010000032.1:0-7884 GCA_041481005.1 Candidatus Krumholzibacteriia bacterium
CGCCGTCGGTGATGATCCCGCTCAACCGCCCTTCGGCGTCGGTGATCCCGGCGCAGCCGAGGCGTTTGTTCGCGATCTCGAAGAGGGTCTCTCTGAGCGAGGTGTCCATGCCGACGACGGGCATCGCCTCGCCCTTGTGCATGAGCTCCGCGACCGTGAGGATGAGGCGCTTGCCGAGGACCCCGCTCGGATGGAGCCGAGCGAAGTCTTCCTTGCCGAAGTTGCGGCTCCTGAGCGCCGCCACGGCGATGGCGTCGCCGAGCACCATTGCCGCCGTCGTGCTCGTCGTCGGCACGACGTCCATGGGGCAGGCCTCCTTCCGGGCCCGCGTGTCGAGGAGAACGTCGCACTCGGCGGCGAGCGGCGACTCGGGCGAGGCGGTGATCGCGATCATCTTGACCGCGATGCTCTTCAGGTACGGGATAAGCTTCGTGATCTCATCGTTTCGCCCGCTCTTGCTCACGCAGAGAAAGACGTCGTCCTTCGAGATCATTCCCATGTCGCCGTGCGCCGCCTCGCCGGGGTGCAGGTACACGGCCGGCGTGCCGGTGCTGCTGAGCGTCGCCGCGATTTTCCGGGCGACGCTGCCGGACTTCCCCATGCCGCACACGATGGCCTTGCCGCGGCACTCGAGCAGAAGACCGACCGCGCGCCCGAACTCGGGGCCGATCGAGCTCTTGAGTCCCTCGAGCCCCCGTATCTCGGCGTCGATCACCTCGCGGCCTGCTTGCTCGATCTCTCTCTCGGCGACTTCGCCGCACCCGCGGGGCGCGGGATCCTTCGTTTCCTGTTTTCGTGTCTCGGCCATGCGCATCGCTCTTTCCAAAAAGGTCCATGGAACATGGCAAACCGCGCGGGACAAATCAAACGCGAAATGTCCGCACGAGCCGCCAGAGCTGGGCGAGCTCCCCGAGGAGCGCGCGCAGATCCCCGAGCGGCAGCATCGCCTCGGCGTCGCATTTGCACGTCAGGGGCGCCATGTGCGTTTCGACGAAGAGCCCGTCGCATCCGGCGGCCACGGCGGCGCGGGCAAGGGTCGCCACGTACTCGGGACGGCCCCCGGAGCTCTTCCCGAGGCCCCCGGGGCGCTGCAGCGAATGCGTCGCGTCGAAAATGATCGGGACGCCGAAGGGTCGCATCCTCGGGAACGAGGTGAAATCGACGACGAGGTCGTGGTAGCCGAAGAAGGTGCCGCGTTCGGTGAGCATGACGCCTCCCGCCCCCGAGGCCCGCGCCTTCTCGACGGCGTTCCCCATCTCCTCGGGAGAGAGCATCTGGCTCTTCTTGAGGTTGACCACCTTGCCCGTCTTCGCCGCCGCGACGATGAGCCGCGTTTGGCGCACGAGGAACGCGGGGATCTGGATGACGTCGACGACCGCGCCGGCCTTCGGGATCTCCTCCCGGCAGTGGACGTCGGTGAGAATCGGCACCTTGGCCTTCGACTTGATCGCGGCGAGCATCTCGAGCCCCTTGTCGAGGCCCGGGCCCGTGTATGAGTCTATCGACGATCGGTTGTCCTTGAGGTAGCTCGACTTGAAGATGTAGAAGAATCCTTCCCGCTCGGCCGTCGCGGCGCACTCGGCGGCAATGGCGAGGGCGTCGTCGAGGTTCTCGAGCACGCACGGCCCCGCGATGAGAATAGGCGTCTTATCGGGAGAAAACGTTCGACCGGCAACGGAGAGCGTATTCATTCACCGCCCCTCCCTCCATTCATCCCCCTGATGGACGACGCTCGGCGCGCGCTCCGTGCCCCCGTGCTCGCGCTTGTACTCCTTCGCCGCGCCGACGAGCCCCCTGAAGAGCGGGTGCGCGCGGTTCGGACGCGACTTGAGCTCGGGGTGGAACTGGCAGCCGATGAAGAAGGGGAGCTGGGGAAGCTCGATCATCTCGACGAGCTCGCCGTCGGGCGAGACCCCCGAGATCACGAGCCCCGCGTCGGTGAGCGCCTTCCGGAAGGCGTTGTTGACCTCGAAGCGGTGGCGGTGGCGCTCATCGATGTCGAGCTTTCCGTAGAGCCTGTGCGCGAGAGTTCCCTCGGTCACGCGGCAGGGGTAGGAGCCGAGGCGCATCGTGCCGCCCATCTTCGTGCGGCTGCGCTGCTCGAGCATGAGGTCGATGACCGGGTGCGTGGTGTCGGGGTTGAATTCCGAGCTGTTCGCGTCGGCGAGCCCCGCCACGTCGCGCGCATACTCGACGACGGCCACCTGGAGGCCGAGGCAGATGCCGAGGTACGGAATTTTGTGCTCGCGGGCGTAGCGGACGGCGGCGATCTTTCCCTCGATCCCGCGGTCTCCGAACCCGCCCGGCACGAGCATCCCGTGAATGCCGGCGAGGTGCGCCTCGGGGCCCTCCTGCTCGATCTTCTCCGTGTCGACCCACTTGACGTTCACGGTGACGTCGTTCGCCACCCCCGCGTGGGTGAACGACTCGATGATGCTCTTGTAGGCGTCCTGGAGATGGACGTACTTCCCGCACATCGCGATGTCGACCGTCTCTTCGGCCGAGGAAATCTTGTCGACCATCTTCTCCCACTCGGCGAGATCGGGCGCGGGACACGTCAGCCCGAGCTTCTCGCAGATGATATCGTCGAGCTTTTCCTTGTGAAAGATGAGGGGCACCTGGTAGATCGTGGGAACGTCGCGCGCCTCGATCACCTCGCGCTCCTCGACGTTGCAGAACAGGGCGATCTTGCTGCGGATTTCGTGGTTCAGCGGCCGCTCGGTGCGGCACACGAGTATGTCCGGCTGGATCCCGATCTCGAGGAGCGCCTTGACGCTGTGCTGCGTCGGCTTCGTCTTGAGCTCGCGCGCCGCCTTGATGTACGGGACAAGCGTGAGATGAATATTGAGACAGTTCTCGCGCCCGTGGTTCAAGCGAAACTGCCGCACCGCCTCGAGAAAGGGCAGCCCCTCGATGTCGCCGGTGGTCCCGCCGATCTCGGTGATGACCACGTCGACGTTGTTCCCGTTCTCGGCGGCGAGCCGTATGCGCTTCTTGATCTCATCGGTGATGTGCGGCACGACCTGCACGGTGCGGCCGAGGTATCCACCCTCGCGCTCACGATTGATGACCGTCTCGTAGATCTGGCCCGTCGTGACGTTCGAGCGCTGGCTCAGGTCGCGATCGATGAAGCGCTCGTAGTGCCCGAGATCGAGATCGGTTTCGGCGCCGTCGTCGGTCACGTAGACCTCGCCGTGCTGGAACGGGCTCATCGTGCCGGGGTCGACGTTGAGGTAGGGATCGAATTTCTGGAGGACGACGTTGAGGCCGCGCTGCTTGAGAAGAAGCCCGATCGAAGCGGATGCGATACCCTTGCCGAGGGAGGACACGACCCCCCCGGTCACGAATATGTATTTCGTCTTCCCGCCCAAGCCGACCTCACGCAACGCAGCGCTGCTGATATGAGAGAATGTCAAGACCGCTTTCCACTCTAGCGGCTCAGGTCTATTTTGGCAACTTTTTTCTGGGGAGCCCGCAGCGCCCGGTCCGATCGATCATCCGCACGGTCGCGCGCCGGGCCGGGCCGGCTCGCGCGGCGATAACTCATTTATTTTCAATTAGTTCTTTGTCCTACGAGAGGCGGGGCGGGTCCGGAGCGCCCTCTCGACCCTCTTCACGTCTTCGGGGCGATCGACGCCGATTGAGCTCGAACGAGTAATCACGACGCGGATCGCGCAGCCGAATTCGAGGGCCCGGAGCTGCTCGAGCCCCTCCGATTTCTCGAGAGGGCCCGGCCTCATGCGCGCGAACTCAGCGAGGAAGGTTCGCCTGAAGGCATAGACGCCGATGTGGCGAAGGTACGGGGAAGGGCGCCGGGCCTTCGAGGAGCTCGAGCCTTCCCCACCCGCCCCTGGCGAAGGCGCCGGGTACCACGGAAAAGGTATCGGCGACCTCGAGAAGTACAGCGCGTTCCCGTCCTGGTCGCAGACGACCTTGACGACGTCGAGCCGCATGAGATCCTCGAGCGAGGTCGCCGGCGCGGCGAGGGTGCCCATGACGAGCTTCCGATCCTCGATCATCGCGTCGATGAGCTTCTCGACCGAGTGCACCGGAACGAGAGGCTCGTCCCCCTGAATGTTGACGATGATGCCGTGGGTGAACTTCGAAGCTGCCTCGGCGACGCGCGAGGTCCCCGTCGGATGCGACGACGCCGTCATGACGGCCGTGCCGCCCGCCTCTTCGACGACCGCCTTGATCCGGTAGTCGTCGGTCGCGACGATGACCTTATCGACGTTATGAACCTTCGACGCCCGCAGGTAGACGTGGACGATCATCGGGAGCCCGCTAATGACGGCGAGCGGCTTCCCCGCGAACCTCGTCGACCCGTACCGGGCCGGTATGACGATGAGAACCCTGTCGTTCATCTCGCGTACCGCTTCTGCCCTTCCTTGAAAATGTTGCCGCCGTAGCGGTCCTGGGCGACGATGACGGGGAAGTTCTCGACCTTGAGCCTGTTGATCGCCTCGGCGCCGAGCTCCGGATAGGCGATGACCGTCGCCTCGATGATGCGCTTCGAGATGAGCGCCGCGGCGCCGCCGGTCGCCGCGAAATAGACGGCGCCGAACTTCGCCATCGCCTCGACCACCGGCGCGGAGCGCTCCCCCTTGCCGATCATCCCTTTGAGCCCGCGCTCGATGAGAATCGGGGCGTAGCGGTCCATCCTGCCGCTCGTCGTCGGCCCCGCCGAGCCGATGACCTTGCCCGGAGGCGTCGGGGAGGGCCCCACGTAGTAAATGACCTGGCCGTCGAGCGGCATCGGCAGCGGCGTGCCCTCATTGATGAGGTCGACGAGCCTCTTATGGGCGGCGTCGCGCGCCGTGTAGATGTAGCCGTTGAGATTGACCTTGTCCCCGGCCCGCAGCCGGTCGACGTCCTCGGACTTGAGGGGGGTCGTCAGTGAATACTCAGCCATTCTCCACCTTCCTCGTTAGAGCTCGGCCTTCTTGTGCCGCGCCGCGTGGCAGTTGATGTTGACCGCCACGGGGAGCGAGGCGATGTGACAGGGCGCCGTCTCGATGTGAACGGCGAGCGCCGTCACGCGGCCGCCGAGCCCCATCGGTCCGATGCCGAGGTTGTTGATCTCCCCGAGGAGCGCGTTCTCGAGGTCCGCGTAAAATGGGTCGGCGTGAACGCTACCGACCTCGCGCAGGAGCGAGCGCTTCGCGAGCATCGCGCACTGCTCGAACGAGCCGCCGATGCCGATCCCGACGATGATCGGCGGGCACGGGTTGGCCGAGGCGACGCGCACCGACTCGACGACGAATGACTTGACTCCCTCGACCCCGTCGGCGGGCTTGAGCATCACGATCTTGCTCATGTTCTCGCTCCCGCCCCCCTTCGGGACGACCCAGAGCTTGAGCGCGTCGCCGGGGACGATGCGCGTGTGGATCACCGCGGGGGTATTGTCCTTCGTATTGACGCGTCGAAGCGGATCGCCGAGGACCGACTTGCGGAGGTAGCCCTCGCCGTAGCCCCTGCGCACCCCCGCATTGATCGCGTCCTCGAGGCTTGCGCCCATCACGTGGGCGTCCTGGCCGAGATCGACGAAAATGATCGCGAGCCCCGTGTCCTGGCAGATCGGAAGCTTCTCCGAGCACGCGATGTCCGCATTTTCGAGAAGCTGATTGAAGATCTCGCGGCCAATTCCGGATTCCTCTTCGGCTGCGCCCTTCTCGAGAGCCTTGCGTACGTCGGCTTCGAGATCGTAGTTCGCTTCCATGGAGAGACGGGCGACGGTCTCGGTGATTTTCGAGGCGCTGATCTCTCGGACCGAGCCGCGCGGCGGGGCGAGCACGACTGCCGTTTCGTGGCGAACGAGCGCTCTCGTCGGATGAATGCTCGGCTCGGGAGGCGCGGCGACGCGTGTCCTCACTTTCGCCCGAGCGGGTCTCGGCTTCGCCTTGGCCGGGGCCTTGCGGGCGGCCTTCGGCCGTCGCGGTGCTTTCGCCTTCGGCCGCGTCTTGCCCTTTCGAGCGGCCCTCGCGGCGCGCGGCGCCGCAGTCCTCTTCTTCGCCCTCGGTCTCTTCGCCTTAACCTTCTTTAAGGCCCTCGCCTTCCGCTTTGCCTTTGCCATCTCCTACCTCTCTTCGCGACTCGCGCTCGCTCAATTGGCGTGCTTCAGCACAATAACCTTCGGCTTCGCCGGCAGGGTCGCCTTCGTCACGTCGATTTCGCTCGACCCCGCCTTCTCGACATTATCCATGAGCTGCGTGAAATCCTCAACGGGCGTTATGGGAAAATCCGCCTTCGGCGTTTTGTAATGCATCGGGATCGTGATCTTCGGCGAGAGATCCTTCACGACCTTGGCCGCCGTCGCCGCGTCGATCGTGAAAAAGCCGCCGACCGGGATCATGAGCACGTCGAGCCCCGCGAGCATCGGATAATCCTTCGCCGAGACGGGATGGCCGAGATCGCCCATGTGCGCGACGCGGAGCCCATCGGCCTCGACGATGGAGATGAGGTTCTTCCCGCGGGCCCCGCCCTTGCGGTCGTCGTGGAAGGTCGCCACCGACTCGATCACGATGCCGTCGATCGTTACCCTCCCCGCTTTGCCTACCACCTTCTTCGCGCGCAAGAGGACAGCGGCGTCGGCATGGTCGTCATGATCATGGCTCACCACCGCAATGTCGAAGTAGCCCTCGATCGTCCCATAGGTCAGGGTGCCGAAGGCGCCCGCCTTGTACGGGTCGAACACAAGCTTCTTGCCGTTCTCGAGAGCGAGCTCGAAGGCGGCGTGCCCGAGATATTTGATTTTCATCTGCCCACCTCCGGAGAAACAGGCACCAGGCTTCGCTGATGCGTCGCCGGCCCGGCTCGATAAGACCCGCCCGCAGATATGGCTTATGAAGGCTCGGCCGGCGATCGGCCTGAAGTATTATACGCCTCTTCGGGGCACAAAAAAAAAGGAGAACTCGCGGGAACCCTGTTCCCGGTTCTCCTCTCGTCGTCGCCGTCAGAAACGGATAGACTATTCGGCGTATACGCTCACGCGCTTTTTCGATTTTCCGAGCCGTTCGAAACGGACGGTGCCGTCGATGAGGGCGTAGAGCGTGTAGTCATTCCCCTGGCCGACGTTCGTGCCGGGGTGGATCGTCGTCCCGTGCTGGCGGACGATGATCGTGCCCGCGTGGATCCTCTGGCCCGAGTAACGCTTGACGCCGAGCCGATGCGACTGGCTGTCGCGCCCGTTTTTCGAACTTCCAACACCTTTTTTGTGTGCCATGGAGCCTGTCTCCCTGTCGCCTTACGCCGATATCTCTTTGATTTTCAGGCGCGTATAGCCCTGAACGTGGCCCTTCTTGCGCCGATAGTTTTTGCGCTTACGGTGCTTATAAAGGACGATTTTGGCATCGCGTCCGTGGCCGATGACCTCGCCCGTAACCTTGATCCCCTCGAGGCACGGCCGCCCGACGCGGACTTCCTTCCCGTCCGAGTACGCGAGCACCTCGTCGCAGCTCACGATGCTGCCGGGCTCGACGTCGAGAAGCGGAACGTCCACGATCTCATTCGGCTTCGCCATGAATTGTTTGCCAGCTATGCGAACGACCGCGTACACAAGATACCTCCTGCTCATTCTTGGAACGAACTACATTGATAACAAGGAAAACAGAGCAAGTCAAGTACATAATCGCGCCTTGACACCCTCGAGATCGTGCCCCTATGCTGGTTTTTCGGGTTCGGGAACCCGTAAGGAGGAACGCCGCAATGAAGTGTCCGCGGACATTGCTCCTCGCCATTCTGCTCCTCGCACTGGGGATAGGAACGCCCGCAGCGATCGCCGGCGGCGCGGCTTCGCCTGCGCGCCCGGTCGGAATAGCCATCTCCCTGCGGGAGCTCCAGAATGCCATCTTGGGTAACACTCGGGGCGTGCCTCTCAGAAAAGAG
>JBGPBA010000033.1:0-7861 GCA_041481005.1 Candidatus Krumholzibacteriia bacterium
GCGCCCTGCCCGAGGTCCCACGAGTCGAGGTGCCCGCCCACGATGACGATCTCGTCCCCGCGGCCCGGCACCTCCGCGACGATATTCGCGCTCGTCGCCGTCCCAATCTCGTTCGTCATGGCGATGCGGACCCGCACCGCCTCATTCCGCGCGAGAGAGCGCTTGATCCGCTCGCCGTCCTCCTTGGAAATCCCCGCCGCGGGAATCGGGCTCGTCCCGCGGTTCCAGCACGTGCCGGTCATGGGGAGCTGCCCCGTCTCGGGCGTCTGGTAGAGGAGCCCGATGGCGCCGCGCTTGTAGACCTCGAAGAGAACCTCCGAGCGATGCATCCAACGACCGCCAGGCATGACCTCGTCGAGCACGAGGGCGAATTTTCCCTTGAGCGCATCCCCGAGCTTGTCGAGCTCGACGGGATTCCCGTGCGCCGCGTCGACGATCTCGCCCTCGACCCCCGCGTTCGGGGTCGATGGCGTATTCGCGAGGGCGACCGCGTGCAGCGTGAAGCGCTCGGGGGCGAGCACCTCGCACTGAAACGGCCCTCTCACCCATCCGTGGAATTCGAAGGGCTCGCGGTGGACGTTCTTCAGGCCGTACGCCTTAAGGAGCGCTTCCGCCATGTCGAGCGCTTTCTTCGAGCTCGGCGTCCCAGCCACCCTCCCCCCAACGTCATCGCAAAGGGCCCGAAGGTTTTTTTCCACCTCGCTGCCCTGGAATACCTCCCCGGCGATGCGTGAAACGCGAGCTCCCCGGTCGGCGAATGGCTCGCGCGCCGGGACCGCCCCCTTCCTCGCGGGTCGGGCGGCATAACCGTCTGTCATAATTACCGATAGTATGCAGACGAATATCAAGACCCCAAGGAGCGAGAGCTTGTTAATGAAGAGCCGCATCGACATGTCCTCCCATCTTGGAAGTGGCGCCAGGCGAGTCGGTCTATTCTAAAGGTTTGGCGACGAATATGCAACGATCGGCAATAGCCGACACGCAGGCGCTATGGCTCAAAAAGCTTTGGTATGGCTAATTTGATTAGCTTATCTTATACTTGAGAATTGTGATGGCGCGCTGCGCAACGTGGGGGCTTGTTTGTGTACAAACGGCCGCCGCGGGGAGCGGGACGGGCGAGAGACTCGAGCAAAGGAGACATCCGGCAATGAGAAGAGCACCTTCGCTTACCCTGGCGTTTTCGATCATCATCTCCGCAACGCTCCTTGCATTTTTCTCGCCTCCGCTGCTCGCCGAACCGACCGAGGACGAGCGTATCGCCCAAATCAACAAGGAAAACGCCGAGCAGGGATATCACTGGACGGCGGGGCATACCTCCGTCTCCGGTCTCTCCGCCGAGGAGAGGCACAAGATGTACGGGCTGCTTCCCGAGCCCGCCTCGCTCAAGGTTCAAGGGCCCGTGTTTGTCGCTCCGGCCGGCATGACGTTCCCTTCATCCTTCGACTGGAGGGCGATCGGCGGCACGACTCCGGCGAAGAACCAAGGGCAGTGCGGTTCGTGCTGGGACTTCGCGGCGGTGGGCCAGCTCGAGGCTCACATCGCGATCTACGATCAGCGCATCGAGGATCTCTCCGAGCAGCAGGTGCTCGACTGCAACACGTGGGGCGCGACGTGCAACGGGGGATGGCAGGTCGCCGCGTACCAGGTGTTCCAGAATCCCGGCTCCGTCACCGAGCTGTGCTACCCGTACGAGATGGGTGAGGGCGCGTGCCGGCAGAATCAGTGCCAGCCGGTCGCGAAGATCGTGAGCTATACGGCGGTCGCGAGCGACGTCAATTCGATCAAGGCGGCCGTCATGAACGGCGGCCCGGTCACGACCATATTCACCGCCGTGGACAATTTCAGCTACTACCAGAACGGCTGCTACGAATCGACGACGCCCAACCCCGCGAATCACGCGATGGTCATCGTCGGCTGGGACGACAATTTGTGCTCGGGGACGGGCGCCTGGATCGTCAAGAACAGCTGGGGCCGCAGCTGGGGAATGGACGGCTACGCGTACATCAAGTACGGCGTGTGCAGCATCGGGCAGGGCGCGTACCAGATCACGTACGTGCCGAGCACGGTGCTCGTCAACCTCACCTCGCCGAGCGGCGGCGAGGTCTGGGACGTCGACACGCACCACCAGATCACGTGGACGAGGGACCGGCAGCTTCCCGATTCGATCAACATCTATCTCAGCATCAATGGCGGGACGGACTACAACTACACGATCGCGAGCCGGCTGCCCGGCACGGCGACCTCCTTCGATTGGACCGTCCCGAACCTTCCGGTGAGCACGGCGCGCGTGAAGGTCGTCGCGTATTACCAGAACAAGGTCGGCGGCTACGACGCGAGCAACGACAACTTCACACTCAAGGGAGCGCCGTACCGGTACGTTCTCAAGAACGGCAACAACGTGTTTCCGTACAGTATTCCGGAGTGGGCCGCACGGAAGATTCAGGACGCGGCGGGCGCGGCGACGCCGGGCGACACGATCCTCGTCGCCGGCGAAACCTACGCGAATCCGGTCGTCGCCGACCGGGCCGTCTACATCCTCGGCGGCTGGAACAATGACTTCACGGTGCGCGATCCCATCGCCTATCCGACGACGATCCGGTGCGCGGGGAGCTGCGTGTCGTTCATGAACATCTCTTCGGGAATCTGCGGCGTCGAGGGATTCAACCTCTCGCAGGGAACGGGAACCTCCGCGCAGCTGCCGCTCTCGGGAGGGTACGGCGGCGCCGTCTTCAGCTACAACTCCTCCCCGGTCATCCGGCACAACGCGATCGTCGACTGCGGGTACGTGGACCCGTTGAACTTCAGCGGGGGCGGCGGCATCGCGTGCTACGGAGGCACGCCGCGCATCGAGTGGAATGAGCTCACGAACTGCTTCGCCCAAAGCGGCGGCGGTATCTACCTTTATCAAACGAACGCCACGATCGGGCACAATCGTATCGTCGGCAGCTCACCGGACCCCGAGTACAAAGTGAACAAGCTCGGCGGCGGCATCTATGCCCTCCACTCGACGGCGGCTCTCGAGCAGAACATGATCGGGAACAACCATGGATACATTAAGGGCGGCGGGATATACCTCTCCCAGAGCACGGCCTCGTTCAGCGGCGATACGATCTCGGGGAACGCCTGCCTCTCGAACGGCGGCGGGATCTTCGCCGATCACTCCCCGCTCACGATCGCCCGCGCGATCATCACGGAGAACGTGGGCGGCACCTCGACGGGAGGCGGCATCTACATGCGCGCCGGGAGCTTCGGCCTGGCCAATTCGATCATCGCTCGCAACTCGTCCGGCACGCTCGGCGGAGGCATGTACGTCGACAGCACGTGGGGCGCCATCGAGAACAACACGTTCGACCGCAACGCCGCCGGGTATGGAGGAGGAAACGTCTACTTCGGATCGATGGTCAACACCTCGTTCAGGAACAACCTCGTTACGTACGGCTCCGGCTCGGGCTTCACGGGTCGGAACTTCAATCACCTCTCCTTCGCGTACAACGGCTTCTTCGGGAACGCGCCTGGCGACTACGACAACCTCGTTCCCGACACGACGAACACGATTCGGCATCCGCATTACGCGGACACGACCTCGTTCGACTATCACCTCCTCGTCCATTCGGGCGGGATCGATACGGGCGACCCGGCCGGGCCGACCGATCCGGACGGCTCGCGAGCCGACCGGGGCGTCTTCGGCGGACCGAACGCCCTCATGTCGGCGCCCGTCTACGTGCAGAACCTCGCGGCCGCGGCGGTGAACGACTCGACGATCCAGCTCATGTGGAGCGATCTGCCGGGCGGCGTGAGCTCGTATGCCGTCTACGGATCCCCGACGTGCGGATTCTGCCCGGATGAAGCGGTGTTCCTCGGGAGCGCGACCGCTCCGGACCATGTCTTCCTGCACGGGCCCGTGACGGGCTGCCGGTACTACCGGGTTTCGGGCGTGAACGGCGCCGGCCTCGGCGGAGGGTACTCGGCCGAGGCGAGCGCGTGCGCCGCGGGGCCCGACCTTATTCCGCCGACGGTGCGAGTGGTCCACCCGAACGGGGGCGAGATCTTCCAGGCGGGCGACACGATCCAGGTCACATGGCGCGCGACCGACAACCGCCGCGTCGACTCGGTCAGCGTCTATTACTCGACGAACGGAGGAGCACGGTACGAGTGTCTCGTACACGGCTGCACCGCCGATTCGACGATCGATTGGATCGTCCCGCAGATACTCTTGGATTCCTGCCTCGTCAAGGTCGTCGCGTATGATCCGGCGACGCTTACCGGGTTCGATGCGAGCGACTCGCTCTTCTCGCTCAGGTACAGCACGGGGATCCACGACAAGGGTAACGGCGGCGACCAGACGCCGAGCTACGTGACCGTGCTCGAGCAGAACTACCCGAACCCGTTCAACGGGACGACGACGATCTCCTATTCCGTCGCAGACCGCTGCAACGTCGTGGTCGCGATCTACGACCCGTCCGGGCACCTGGTCCGCGTCGTCGAGCGGGCGGAGCGCGCCGCGGGGCGTTACCGTGTGACGTGGAACGGGAAGGACGACGGCGGTCGCGGGGTCGCCTCGGGCGTTTACTTCTACCGCATCACGGCGGGCAAGTTCAATCAAACTCGGAAGATCGTCTATGTGCGGTAAGGTCCGCGCAGTCGACGTGCACGATACTTGCAGGCGAGACGCCCTGGGGCGCCGGCGCGGCTCCGAAACGACCACGGGAGCGGCGCGTTGCAAGCAGCGGGGGATCGCCTTTTGAGAAAAGTCGAGTTCTACAGGCACAATATAGGAGAAGAGGAGATACGGCGCGTCGAGCGCGTCTTCCGGTCCCTCTTCCTCACGACGGGTGACGAGGTCTCGGAGTTCGAGCGAGATCTCGCCGCGTACCTCGACCTTCCCTTCTCCGTCGCCGTGACGAGCTGCACCGCAGCGATGCAGCTTTCACTGCTCGCGGCCGGGATTCGGCCCGAGGACGAGGTCATCACGACCCCGCTCACCTTCATCGGCACGGCGAATAGCGTCCTCATGGTCGGCGCGACACCCGTCTTCGCCGACGTCGTGCGGGCCACGGGGAACATCGACGCGCGCGCGGTCGAAGCCGCCATCACGGAGCGCACGCGCGCGATCCTTCCCGTTCACCTCTACGGCCAAATGTGCGACATGGACGCGCTCCGCGCCGTCGCGGACCGCCACGGCCTCGTCATCGTCGAGGACGCGGCCCACGCCCTCGAGGCCGAATGGAACGGCAGGAAGGCCGGGCATTACGGCGATTTCGCCTGCTTCAGCTTCTACGCGACGAAGTCGATCACCTCGGGAGAAGGCGGGGCGATCTCGGTCAAGGACGACACGACGGCCGATCTCCTCAAGAAGCTCCGGCTCCACGGGCTCGACAAGAGCGCCGAGGACCGGTACGCCGAGCACTTCAACCGGTACGACGTCGACGTCTTCGGCTGGAAGTACAACATGGACAATATCCACGTGGCGATCCTCATCGAGCAGTTGAAGAAGATCGAGGGCTTCCTCGAGCGGCGGCGGGAGATCTACCAGCGCTACGTCGAGGGCTTGAGCGGGATCCCGGGGATCGAGCTCCACGAGACCCGTCCCGAAGCGCGGCACGCCTACCACCTTTTCACGATCCTCGTCGAGCCCGATCGCCGGGACGGCATTGTCGAGGAGCTGCAGCGGCGCGGGGTCGGCGTCTCGGTCAACTTCTACCCCGTTCATCTCATGACCTACTACCGCGCGCAATTCGGTTACCGCCCCGGGATGTTCCCCATCGCCGAGGAGATCGGCGCGCGCACGATCAGCCTCCCCCTCTACCCCAAGCTTACCGAGGAAGAGATCGAGTACGTCATCGCGACGGTGACGGACGTCGTCGAGAGCTCCTAGCCGGAGACGGCCCGTCGCGGCGTGAGCGGGTGCGTCGCGCGGACGCCGAAGCGTGAGCTATCCTGCGACAGCGAGGCGGACGCGCGACGCGCCCGCGTCCCGAATGTTCATGGAAAATCAAGTTCGATCAGGCATCGTGCATCACGGGGATAAGAGCTTGCCGGCGAAGAGGATCGTTCCGGAGTGGTTCTCCCGGATGAAAAAGAGAAACGGGCGGTCGATCCTTATCTCGGGACCCATCGAGGTGCCGGCCATGCCGGTCGAAGTCGCCGCTGACGCTTCGGTCCCCTCCTCATTGACCTCGACGAATGTCTTGTGCTTGACCTCGCTGATGTAGAGCTTCTCCAGAATCTCGGGCGGGACATCCATGAGGGAGCTGAAGTCGGCGCGGCCCTGGTCGAATGCAATCCCCATCCCGAGGGCCTTCAAGACGCTCGTCAATTCCAATTCGTATTCGAGCCTGAACCTGGGAAGCATGACGGTGAGGTCTGTCTTGCGTAGCGACTCCAACCACCCGTTCCAATTCTCCTGCGTGAACTGAGCGACGAGTGCATCGATGCTTTGTCCGGGCCTCGGGAGAATAATCGTCATGCTGAAGTAGCCGTTACCATACGGGAGATCGACCGCCTGAAAATCGTCATTCTCGGCATACTGAAACTTATCCTCCACCGACATCATCGGGCAGGTTTTCGTGGAGCCGTCCGCGAGGTAGAAGGGCGCGCTTCTCGTGTGTCGCGGATCGAATTGGGTCGTCCAGACGCCTTTGAAGTAGATCGCGTTGATGAGATACATCACCATCGAGGGGTCAATCTCATCGATGATCTCCGGTATCCTGCCGTTTGTGCTCCGGCCGACCCATGCGTTGATGATGCCAGGCGCCTCGGGGCTCGCGAAGTCGAGGGCGGCCACCTCCGCATTGAAATAGGTCTTGCTGCAGTCGATGAATGCCTGCTTGACGGGGAAGCCCTGCCGATACCAGATCGAGTTCGCGATGTCGGATGCGACCGCCGGATCGAGCGTCGTGATCAACCGGATGAGGCTCCGGTAGGAACTGTCCGCCTGGGAGAGCGTCAGGCCCTGGAATTGAAGCGTCGCGAGCATTGAGTCGAGCGTCTCGCCGGCGGCTCCATTCAGGGTCATGCCGAGAGACATTGACACGCTGAGAGAAGAGATGAAAATGCTTTTCCCGGGGTCCTGCTTGTTGATTTCCCTGAAAAGCTCGAAGCCGAACGCGTTGCCGGCGTTGACGAGTCCCTGCTCCGCCCCGGTCAGGGGTCGCGGCGGAATAATGGGGCTCGGCTTATACGGATCATTGTTGAAGAGGCATCCAGTGAAGAGAACGCACAAGGCGGCCGGGATCGCATAAGCAGCGAGCTTTCTCCGTGTCATTTCATCTCCCCCTTGTCAAGAGCCTGCATAAGAAGTATGCGCTCGCGGCCGCTCGAAGGCAAGAGTCAAGAATCCGCGACGGGGCGAATGCGTGCGACGGGATGTACGAGGCCGGCGTCCGCCTCGGGGCTACCTAATCCTCACCCGGTAGGTGAGCCGCCCCGACGCGCCGCTCTCGAGAATGAACGGGCTTCGCCGCGAGAAGACCGCGTGGAGACGGCTCTCGGGCCCCTCGAGCATCGCCTCGTCGGGATCGGTCGGATCGGCGGTGAGATAGACCGCGCTCCCGCTCTTCATCCATTCGATGTCGCGGCCGGGGCCGAAGGCGTTCCGCACGAGATCGACCGACCCGGAGATCGGATCGACGATCTCGATCTCCTTGACCCCTTTCACGCCGGGGTTCGAGAAGGTGATGGTGTAGGTGATCACGTCCCCCGGGCGGGCCGTGTCGCGGTCGACCCCCTTCGAGAGGCGGAGCATCCCGTCCGCGCGCGCGATGACGAGAAGCTTGTCGACGACCGAGGCCGCGGCGGTGATCGTCGTCCCCGAGAGCACCTGTCGCAGGTTGAGCGTGATGGCCGCGGCGGTGCCGATCGA
>JBGPBA010000034.1:0-7825 GCA_041481005.1 Candidatus Krumholzibacteriia bacterium
CTCATCTACGGCAAGACGTTCATCCTCCGGTGGATGGGGATCAACTATCTCGATTCGTTCCACGTGCTCCTCGTCCTGACGATCGGGATGCTCTGCAACGCCCTTCAGGCCGCGCCGGCGGCGCTCCTCTACGGCATCTCGAAGCACAAGGTATACGCGATCATCGTCGTCGCGGAGGGCGTGGTGAACCTGCTGCTCAGCATTCTCCTCGTGAAGCCGTACGGGATCGTGGGCGTCGCTCTCGGGACGACCATTCCGATGTTCTTCACGAGCTTCTTCATCGTTCCCTACTACACGAACCGCGTCATCAAGGTCCCCTGGTCGCGCTACGCCAAGGCGATCTTTGGAGGTCTCGCGCTCGGGGGCGTCATGCACGCGGCGAGCTGGCTCGCGATCAGGGGCTGGCTCGAGCCCGGCTACGGCAGGATCCTGCCGCTGGCCGCGGCGACGTCGATCGTCTTCCTCTCGGTGAACGTGTTCGCGCTGCTCAGCAGGCAGGAGCGGCGCTATTTCAAGATCCCCTTCTAGCATGAAAGGCCGGCACCATGACGTCTGACGACGAGAAGATCATCACGAGCCCCCAGAATCCGAGAATCAAATCGGTCTATCACCTGCAGAAAAAACGCGAGCGTGACCGGACCGGCCTCATCACGATCGAAGGGGCGCGGGAGCTCGCGCAGGCGCTTCGCGCGGGGGTCGTTCTGCGCGAGATTTACGTCTGCCCGCAGGCGATGGGCGGCGAGGCTCACGCCCTACTCGGGGAACTCCGCTCCCGAGACATTCCGCTTCTCACGGTGGGACCGACCGCCTTCGCGAAGATCGCGTATCGGGAAGATTCGGGAGGATTCGTCGCGGTCGCCGAGCGGCCGCGCACGGGTCTGGATCGTCTCGCCGGGAGCGCCGGGGCCCTTTTCCTCGTCGTCGACGGCGTCGAGAAGCCCGGGAATCTCGGCGCGCTCCTGCGGTGCGCCGACGCCGCGGGGAGCACGGGCCTCATCATCGGCTCGCCCGCGACCGACCTCTACAACCCCAACGCCATCCGGGCGAGCCTCGGCGCCATCTTCACCGTCCCCATGGCCGTTTCGAAGCCGGCGGAGGCCATCGCCTGGCTCAAGGGGAAAGGCGTCCGGATCATCGTCACGACCCCGACCGCCGAGATCCGGTACAGCGATGCCGACCTGGCGCGGTCCTCGGCGATCGTCGTCGGCCGCGAGGATACCGGCGTGAGCCCCTCATGGATCGAGGCGGCCGACCTCGCCGTGAGCATTCCGATGAGAGGGGCCATCGACTCCCTCAACGTATCGGCCGCCGCCGCCATTCTCCTGTACGAGGCCTTGCGGCAGCGGGACGCCATCGGCTATAATTGAGCCCTCTTCAAAAAGGAGACTTCGCATGTCGATCGAGATCGTTTTCGCGCGGCGGAGCATACGGGCGTATACGTCGAAGCCGGTGAGCAAGGCCGATCTCACGAAGCTGCTCGAGGCCGGGATGGCCGCCCCTTCCGGCCGCGACCTCAAGCCCTGGCACTTCATCGTGATCGAGGACCGCGCGACGCTCGAGCGCCTCGCCGAGGCCCACGAGCACGGGAAGATGCTGAAAGGCGCCGCGGCGGCCATCGCCGTCTGCGGCGACACAACCGTCTCCCCCGATTTCTGGATCCAGGACTGCGCGGCGGCGAGCGAGAACATCCTCATCGCGGCGGTTGCACTCGGCCTCGGGGCGGTCTGGCTCGGGTGCCACCCCCGCGAGCACCGCGTGTCGGCCATCAGAGAGGTGCTCGCGATTCCCCGCCACTTCGGCATCCTGAGCCTCATTTCAATCGGCTACCCCGCGGAAAAGAAGGAGCCGCGCACGCAGTACAGCGAGGAGCGGGTGCACCATGAAAAATGGTGAATCGAACGGCAAGCCGCGCCGGACGCGAAAGAAGCGCGACCCGCTCCTGCAGCTCTTTCGCGACGAGGTGTTCGAGCAGGTCCTCGATCACATGCCGGACAGCTTCGACTCGCATGATTTTATCTTTGAAATGATGCGGCGGTTTCCCCGCGAGTACACCCTCTCGCTTTACGAGTACCGGCGCTCGAAGGATCCGATCCAGACGCTTCACCAGATGATCGGACGAAAGCTCGTCGGCTTCAGCGACCGCATCCGCACGGACGAGAGAAAATCCTCCCAGAACGTGAGGGGGCTCCCCTCGGACAACCGGCACTGGGCAAAGATCAAAGAGAAGACACGCGAGATGAACGGCGCATGAAGGAATCGAGCGAGCTGCGCGCGACACGGATGATCTATGTCGGGTCGCTCCTCGTCTCGACCCTCCTTCTCATCGCCCTGTCGATTCGTCAGCCGCTGCCTTCCAACATCGCCGCGGGATATCTGTGGGGCGCCGTACTCGTCCTCGGCGCGATCGTCATTGGAACGCTCACGGGGAAACGCCGCGGCGCGCTTCGCCTTTTTTTCATCCTCGCGATTTTGAACATCGTCATCGTGCCTCCGGAGACCTATCTGAGGCTGCGGGGATTTCGCTTCGAATCGGGCATCCAGTTCGCATACCCGCGCCCGTACCAGTTCAACGTGTTTCAGCCGGACGCGAGGCTGTTCTGGACGTTTCCTCGCTCGCGGGCCGGCGTCAACTCGTACGGATTCGAGGGGCCGCAGGTGACACGGCCGAAACCGGGGGGCACGTACCGGATCGTCTTCCTTGGAAACTCGTGCACGTATCAGGGCCACCCGAAGATGGTCGAGCTGATGCTCCGGGAGTCGCACCCCGAGGTCGAGTGCCTCAACTTCGCGACACCCGGCTACACGAGCTACCAGGGCAAGGTCATCGCCCGCGACGAACTGCGCGGGCTCGAGCCCGACCTCCTCGTCGTATCGTACGGCTGGAACGACCGGTGGCTCGCGTACGGCTCCCCCGACGAGACGAAAAAGGTCGTCATCCCGAAGGGGGGCGCTTCGAGCTTCCTCTCCGGCCTCTACTCCCGGTGGCGCGAGCTCCAGTTCTGCCGCAAGGCGCTCTCGCCCATCCTCGGCCGGACGAACGAGCCTCTCGACGTTTCGCGCGTGCCGCTCGACCGGTTCGCCGAGAACCTCCGCGCGATTGCCGCGGTCGCCGACTCGATCGGCGTTCCGATCGTCTTCGCCACGGAGCCGAGCTCGCATCCGTCGATCGGGGTGCCGGAGTACGTCGTTTCGAGCAAGTGCGCCAAATCGAAAGAGGCGGCCCTCGAGCTCTTCCGGGAGTATAACGACGCCACCCGGCGGGTCGCCGCCGGCGAGCACACCTGGCACCTTGTCGACCTCGACGCCCTCATCACCCCACGGACCGACGTGCGCGAAGTTTTTGCGGACGACGGAATTCACTACAGCAAGAGCGGTGTGGGGGTCGTCGCCGACATCGAGGCGCGCTACATCTCGGAGCACTTTCTTGCGCCGCGAGACAAGAAACAATAGCTTTCGCCCGGCCTACCTCGACCTCATCGAGCGGGGCGAATTCCATGCGCGCCTCGAGCGATCACTCGCCCTCATCGAATCCTGCACGCTGTGCCCCCGCAACTGCCGGGTCGACCGACCCCACGATGAGACGGGCGTCTGCCGGATCGGCCGGCGCGCCGTTGTTTCGAGCGCCCATCCGCACTTCGGCGAGGAGCGTCCGCTCGTCGGGGCCCGCGGCTCGGGCACGATCTTCTTCTCCGGCTGCAACCTGAGATGCCTTTTCTGCCAGAACTACGAGATCAGCCACTTCGTGTCGGGACATGAGGTCTCGGGCGAAGAGCTCGCTGCTCTCATGCTCCACCTGGAGGAGGTGGGCTGCCACAACCTCAATGTCGTCACGCCGACGCACGTCGTACCCCAAATACTCGAGGCGCTCGAGATCGCGGCGGGCAAGGGCTTCACGCTCCCGCTCGTCTACAACACCGGCGGCTACGACAAGGTCGAGACCTTGCGTCTCCTCGACGGCATCGTCGACATCTACATGCCCGATTTAAAATTTCTTTCTTCAGAAGCTGCGGAACGGTATTCGAGCGCGGGAGATTATCCAGATGTCGTTCGGGGCGCCGTAAAAGAGATGCACCGGCAGGTGGGGGATCTCGTCATCTCCGACGAGGGGATCGCCGAGCGGGGGCTCCTCGTGCGGCACCTCGTCATGCCGGGCCTGCTCGACGACACGAGACAGGTCGTCGCGTTCATCGCGAATGAGATCTCGCCGAACACCTACGTCAACGTCATGAGGCAGTATCGGCCCGAGTACAAGGCGTGCGATTTTCCGCCGCTCGACGAGCCGCTCACCGCCGAGGACTGGCGCGCCGCGGTCACGCTCGCCCGCGAGGCGGGGCTCAAGAGGCTCGACGAATGCTGAAGACGCGCGACGGAACGGCCACGGCCTTTTCGATTCGCGCAGGCGTGTCCTCACGGCTCGATCCGAAGCCACAAATCGCGTGAGAGATGGCCCGAGACGTGGTAGAATAACCTCAAAGCTTGCACTCCCGAACAAAGAGGCTGAGGAAACTGGTGCCCACGTTCGTTGATCTGAAGAAAAGAGAAGCTGCCCTCGCTCTCGGCGCGCGGACGATCGCCGCTCTCCTCGATGCATCGGTCGAGGCGAGCCCGGCGCGCATTGCCCTCAAGTCGCGCGGACCGTCCGGGGATTCCTCCATCACGTACGGGGAGCTCAAGACAGCCGTCGCGCGCATCGGGGCCGGGCTCATCTCGCTCGGCCTCGAGAAGGGCGACCGGGTGGCGCTCCTCTCGGAGAACCGCCCCGAGTGGGCCCTCGTCTATGCCGCCGTCGTCTCGGCGGGCGGCGTGATCGTTCCCCTCGACCCTCAGCTCACGGCGAACGAGCTTTTCCGTCTCCTTCGCCACTGCGAAGCGAAGTTCCTTTTCGTCTCGCCCTCCCTGCGTCATGAGAAAATGGAAGACGTCGAGCCCGAGTCCGTTCAAACGATACTCATCGACGATTCGCAGGCGCCGGGCGGCAGCGAAAGCGCCTCACTATCGCAGTACGACGCTCCGGGCGGTGCTCTCTCTCTTTATGATCTGACGGCCTCCGGCAGGGCGCTCATTGAAAGCGGCGACGGGGAATTCCAGGAGCGCACGGCGCACCTCGCGCCCGACGCGGCCGCCGCCATCTGCTATACCTCGGGGACGACGGGACAGCCGAAAGGTGTAGTACTGCTCCACGGCAATATTGCGGCGAACGTCGAATCGTGTAAGGCGCGCATCCCGTTTCGCGACACCGACGTGTTCCTCTGCCTTCTCCCGCTCCACCACATGATGACGACGACGTGCAGCTTGCTGGCGCCTCTCGCGGTGGGAGCGTGTGTCTACTTCGGGCGCTCCCTCAAGTCGCGCGACATTCGCGAGGACATCGAGCGCGAGGGGATCACCGTCATGGTCGGCGTGCCCCTTCTCTTCGAGTACATGGCCAAATCGATCGAGAAAAGGCTCGCCGATGCGCCGGCGCCCGTGCGTCTCTTATTTCACGCGATAAAGCCCGCGATCGGCGTTCTCTCGCGCCTCTCGAGGAAAAACGTCGCCCGCGCCCTCTATCAGAGGAGGATCGAGGCGGGCGGCCTCCGGAGCCTGCGATTCTGCATCAGCGGCGCGGCGGCGCTGCGGTGCGACGTCGAGGATACGTTTCGCTCGATCGGGCTTTGCATTCTCCAGGGATATGGAATGACGGAGGCGTCCCCCGTCATCAGCGTCAATCCGCCCGAAGCGCCTCGCAGAGGCACGATCGGCCCGGCGCTTCCAGGCATCGAGGTGAGGATCGATGACCCCAATCTCGAAGGCATCGGCGAAATCCTCGTCCGCGGACCGAACGTCATGTGGGGATACTACAAGAACACGGACGCGACCGAGAGGGTGCTCCGCGACAACTGGCTCGCCACGGGCGACCTCGGCACAATCGACTCGAAGGGATACATCACCTTCGTCGGCAGGAAGAAGTCGGTCATCGTGCCCGCGGGGGGGAAAAACGTCTATCCCGATGAGATCGAATCGCTCCTCGCGACGAGCCCATATGTTCTTGAGAATATCGTTCTCGCGGCGAAGGACGGCAGAGGAAACGAGCGAGTGGCCGCGATCATCGTGCCCGATTTCGAGGCGATCGCGCGCTCGCCCGAGCACGGCGGCACCTCGGGAGAGAGCGTCGAGAGAGTCATCGGGGCCGAGATCAAAAGAATCTGCTGCGCCCTCCCCGAGTACAAGCGCGTGCGCGACTTCAGAATCCGCTCCGAGGAGCTTCCCAAGACGACCACGAGAAAGGTGAAACGCCACCTCGTCATATGGCCGGAATGAAGGCGAAATTCGCGGACTACATCTTTCTCCTGCGGCCGATGATCCTCGTCCCGGTATGGACCTTCTATCTACTCGGGGCCCATCACGCGGTGTCGCCGTCGGGGCGACCGATCGCGAAGCCGCCGTTCTTGGCGGGGCTCATGTCTTTCACGGCGCTGCTGGGCGCCATCTACATCATGAACCAGGTGGCGGACCGGCATGTCGATCTCGAGAGGAACAAGCTCTTTCTCATCCCCCGGGGGATCATCTCCCCGACGGCTGCGTGGATCGAGTGCGCGCTCCTCATCGCCGCGTCGTTTATCCTCGGCCTCGCGTTCCTTCCGCTCGGATTCTCGCTCATCCTCGTTCTCGCCCTCGCCCTCGGGGCGGCCTACTCGCTCGAGCCGATCAGGCTCAAGAGGCGGCCGCTGGTCGACGTGCTCGCAAACGCGATCGGGAATGGCGTGCTCAACACGTTCGCGGGCTGGGTCGCCTCCGGCATGACGCTCCACGGCTGGACGGTGCTCCTGCCCTACCCGATCGCCGTCGCCTCGGTCCATCTCACGACGACGCTCGGCGACATGGAGGCCGACGACCGCGCGGGCCTTCGGACGAGCGGGGTCGTTCTCGGAAAAAGAATGGGGCTCATGACGGCGACGATTCTCATGGCGATCGCCGCGGCGGTCGCGTACGCCGTCGGAAACCGGCCGGCGCTCATCGCCTCGCTCGTCTCGCTGCCCTTCTTCCTCGTGCCGGGGAGATTCGCGAGGGAGCTTGAGACGGGCTCGGATCCGCTGCTCCCCGCGAAGATGGCGACCGTCATCTTCTCGATCGCGGCGGGGTTTCTCTTTCCACTGTATCTGCCGTTCCTCGTGGTGCTCGTCTTTCTCACGAGGCTCTACTACCGCAGGCGCTTCGGGGTCGATTACCCGGCGCTCCGCGGCTGACGCGCCTACTTCGGAAGAACCGCCTTGATCTTCGCGTACGCGGCCTGGTTCCGCACGGGGCTCGAGAGCTTCGGCTCGGCGGCGACCATCGCCTGTATCCGCGATAGCCTCTCGCTCGTCGGCGGGTGCGTCGCGAGCATCATTTCGAGCTTGCTCGGCGCGCCCGATTCGACGCTTTTCAGCTTGCCCATGAGGTTTATCATGCCGTCCGGATCGTATCCGGCCGCGTACATGAACTTCTGGCCGAGCTGATCGGCCTCGTACTCGTCCTGTCTGCTGTAGGCGAGGAAACCGCCCGTGGTAGTGGCCTCCGCGAAGATCTTTGCAAAGAAGCCCGGGTTCTCGCCGATCACCGCGTTCTGGATCGCCTGGACCGTGTACAAGGTGGAGAGCTTCTTCGCCGCGTGCCGCGCCGTGACGTGGCCGACCTCGTGCGCGAGAACCGCGGCGAGCTCCGATTCGTCGTCTATGTCCTTCATGAGACCGGTGTAGACGTAGATGTAGCCGCCCGGCAGGGCGAACGCGTTGATCTCATCCTTTTTGATGACGGCGAAATGGTACGCGATATCCTGCCGGTCGCAGTGTTTCACGATGCGCTC
>JBGPBA010000035.1:0-7782 GCA_041481005.1 Candidatus Krumholzibacteriia bacterium
CCGATGGCCAAGGACGTGCTGAACTTCTGGGGCGTCCGCACGACGGAGGATTTCGGAAACATCGTCTTCAACCTCGTCGAGGCGGGGCTTCTCCTCAAGACCGAAGAGGACAGCCTCGCCGATTTCATCGACGTATACGATTTCGACGCGGCGTTCGAACAGGATTGCGGCGGCGCGTAGAACCTCCCGCGCTCGCACGGTGCATGTGAAATCATTGAGCCCCCTTCATATCTTCGCGCTCGGCTGCTGCGCCATCTCGGCCCAATCGATATTCGTCCGGGAGATGATGGCGCTCTTCACCGGCACCGAGCTTGTCATCGGCGTGCTCTTCGCCGGCTGGCTCTTCTGGGTTGGTCTCGGCGGTCTCGTGGGCGGTCGGGCCGTCCTGCGGGGAGGGGAGCCCGGTTTTGGCCTCTTCGCCGGGATGACGGTGCTTGTCGCCGTGCTCCTTCCCGCGACGACGGTGTGCATACGTCTCGGGAGGGGTCTCATCGCGACGACGCCGGGGGCGCTCGCGCCTCTTGGGCCGGCCCTCGTTTTCTCGGTGCTCATCATGGCACCGTTCGGCTTCGCCTACGGCACGATCTACAACATCGCGAGCGTGCTTTGGAAGGCGCGGGCGGGAAGTCTCCGCGGCGGGATCTCGCGCGTCTACGTGTGGGAGGCGGCGGGGAGCGTATTCGGGGCGCTCCTTTTCTCCTTCGTCCTTCTCTCGCGCCTCTCGCAGCTTGACGCGGCGATTGTCGTCGCCTTCCTTCTCGCGGGCTCGGTGACGCTCTATCCGACGGGGGGGACCTTTGCGTACCGGAGGTGGCTCGTCTTTGTCGTTCTGGCCGCCGCCTTCGCGATTCTCGCCCCGCGGGTCGACCGGGGGAGCATCGAGGCCGTATATCCCGGATACCGGATCGAGAAATTCATCTCCTCGCGCTACGGGGAGCTCGTCGTCGCGTCGCAGCGGGAGGTTACCTCCGTGTTCGCCGGCGGGGGGCGGCTCTTCTCGTACCCCGAGCCGGAGCGGACCCAAGAGCTGGTCGACATCCCGCTCCTCATGAGCCCGGCGCCGCGCAGCGTGCTCCTCATCGGCGGCTCCCTCGGGGGGGGATGGGAGGAGGTGCTCAAGTCTCCGAGCGTCGCGACCCTCGACTGCATCGAGCTCGACGGGAGCCTCTTCAAGCTCGCCCTCGCGGGGGACGCCCCGCGGAGACCCGGCGTCAGGTTCATCACGGCGGACGGGCGGTTCTTTCTCGCCTCGGAAGGCCGCCGCTATGACGTCATCATCCTCGATTCTCCGCCGCCCGTGAACCTCCAGTACAACCGGTTCTACACGCGGGAGTTTTTCGAAATCGCGAGACGGTCGCTCGCGCCGGGAGGAATCCTTGCGCTCGCCCACCCGTCATCGGAGGAGATTCTCTCGAGCGAGCAGGCAGCGGTGCTGCGGTCGATCCAGGGGACGCTCGCGGCCGTCTTTCCGCGCGTGACGGTCCTACCCGGATCGACGACGCATTTTCTCGCCGGGGACACCGAGATGAACCCCGATTCGATCGTCGTGCGGCTCAAGGAGCGTGGGATTGATGCCCCGTTCGTGAGCGAGGACTATCTTCCGTATCGATTCTCGAGGGAGCGGATCGAGGAGCTCGGCGCCGATCTCGCCGGGGCGGGGCCGCCGCGCATCAATACGGATGCCCGCCCGGTGCTCCCGCTCGAAGAGCTCGTTCTCGAGGGAAGCAAGATGAAGTCCTCGGCGCTCGTCGTCTTTCGCGACATTCTCAGGCTGCCCCGGTTTGTCCCCGCGGCCGCTCTCGGCGCAATGCTGCTGGCGCTTCTCGTCGGCGCCCGCCGGTCGGCGAGGGCTCCGCTCGCCGTGTGGGCGGTCGGATTCGGGAGCTTTCTCCTTCAGCTCCTCGTGCTCCTCTCGTACCAGTCCTTCTCGGGGCTCCTCTATCAGGCGATCATGCTCATCACGGCTCTCTTCATGGCCGGAGCATCGCTCGGGGCGTGGCGCTCGCTCGCGAGGGCGGTGGTGGGGAAGCGGGATCTTCTGCGAATTCACCTTGGCTTCATGATCCTCGCGGGGGCCCTGCCGGCATGGACCCTCGCCGTGCGGCACGCGGCCTTCGGGTACGCCGTCGGCTCGGCGGGCTTCTTCCTGGTCTCCCTCTGCGGAGGATTTCTCACCGGTTCGTACTACGCGGTCGTCGTGCGGCACGCCTTCCCCGAGGGAGGCTCCGCGGTGCCGGCGACCTTCTACGCGTGGGATGTCTTTGGGGCGTGCGCGGCGGGGTTGGTCGGGGGGGTCGTCTTGTTTCCCGTGGTCGGGCTTGCGGGGACGGCGCTCTGCATCGCGCTCATCCACGCGCTGACCGCGGTGTTCGCCGCGGGGAGATGGTGAAAAGCATCGGTGCTCGAGGCGGGGGGGCGAAGTCCCCCGACGCCCCGGGAACGAGGCTCCCGGCGTAAGGGGGCGACGGCGCCGCGTCGTTCGAGCGAGGTAGATTTATCTGAGCCCGAGCTCGCTCTCCGAGAAGACGTCCGCGGTAAAGCCTTCGATCGTCGTTCCCTTCTGTCGCCAGCAGCCCTCCGGGAGGCCCGCCTTCACGCACGTCTGGTCGAGGAACGTATCGCGGTCCCAGCCCCAATCGGTCGCGACCTGGGGCAGCAGCAGACCGCGGTTGTTTCCCCGTGTGATGATGAGGCCGTATTTCCCGACGACGATCGTCGAGGGGTCGGTGATCTCGAAGATGGGGCTCAAGACCGAAATCTCGATGTGGAGCTTCGGGACCTCCTCGGCGCGCACCGGCGAGAAGCGCCAGTCGTTGAGGGCGGCGGCCGCCGCCATCTCCTCGACCGTCGTCCCGAGAGGCTTGATCGCCTCGATGTAGCCGATGCACCCCCGGAGCTGTCCCTTCTCGTTGAGCGTGACAAACGCTCCGCGCGGCTCCTTGATGATCGCCGAGGGAGCCGGCGGCGCGTGGTAGGTCTTTCCGTTGCACTGCGCCTCGATGACGCTTCGCGCGAGCCGCAGGAGGTACATCTTGTCCTCCCTCGTCAGCTCGAGGGCGGAGCGCGGCTTCGATTTCTTCGGCGCCGGCGCCGGCGGATCGTCCTTCTTGGGATCCGCCGTCCCCTTCGCCGACGGGTCGGATGCGCCGCCCGATTTCTTCCCGCGGACCATGACGGCGGAGACGTAGCCGACGACGCTCGACTTGTCGCCGGTCACGTCGCCCGAGTTCGCATAGTGGAGCACCTCGCAGCGAGTGGCGCCGAGCTTTTTCGCCGCGATCATCGCCGCGACGACCGGGCCGCCGCCGCACGCCTCGCAGTCCTTCTTCGCGAGCTCGTCGTAGAGCTTTTGGGGATCGAAGGCGCGCAGGCTCCGCTGGAAGTCCTCGTCGAGCGCGCGGGCCTTCTGGTCGGCGTAGAAGTGCGAGAGATCGCTGCTCGCGACGATGAGGGAGTTTCGCCCCTTGAGCGCCTCGCCGAGGACGTTTCCGAGCGCCTCGACGGTCGCCTCGCTCTGGTCTCCCATGACGATGGCGACGAGCTTGAAGGATCCGAGGGAAACCTGGAGGAAGGGCAGCTGCACCTCGAGCGCGTGCTCGCTGCGCTCGAATGCGGCCACGCGGTGCCCCTTCATGTCGGCCCTGACGAGAGGATTCTTGGAAGCGATCGTCTTCGCGAGGTCCGTGTCGATCGGGACGTCCCCAAGCGGCGTCTCGTACGCCGTGCCCGGAAAGACGGACGCAAAGCCGAAATACTCGACGTGGCTCGGCGCGATGACGACGACGTCATCGTAGTGCATGCCCCGGATGAGGCGGTACCCGTACGCTGCCACAGCCCCCGAGTACATGTACCCGGCGTGCGGCGAGACGATGGCAACGATGTCCCCCGCGACCGCTGGCGGCTTGGCCGCGTCGAGGTATCCGATGACCTCTCGCTTCAACGCGTCGGGATTCCCCGTGTAGAATTGACCCGCCACGGCGGGCTTACGCACCATCTGATCCATGGCACTCCCGTTCCCTTGCGCCGCCGCCGCGTGCGGCACGAGCATGAGGACGATCGGCAGCGCGAGTTGAAAGCCCCGTTTCACAGTTACGCCTCCTGCCATATTCCCGGAATCGCATTGCCGCAGAAGCGGCATTTTCCCTTGATGACGTCGAGCTTCTCGAGTCGGTAGCCCGACCTCGCAACGATCTTGTTCTTGCACCTCGGGCAGTATGTGTTCTCGGCTTCGTGACCGGGCACGTTGCCGACGTAGACGTAGTGGAGACCCGCCTCGCGGCACGCCTTGTACGCCTGGTCGAGGGTCGAGAGCGGGGTCGGCGGAAGGTTCGCGAGGAGGTACTGCGGAAAGAATCTCGAGAAATGGAGCGGCACGTCGGGCCCCAGGGTCGTGGAGATCCATCGGGCCATCGCGCGCACGCGGTCGATGTCGTCGTTGAGCGTCGGAACGATGAGGTAGACGAGCTCGAGCCATACCTTGCTCGCGTGTATCGCCGTGATCGTGTCGAGAACCGGCTGGAGCCGCCCGCCGCAGACGTTCCCGTAGTACGCGTCGTCGAACGCCTTGAAGTCGATCTTGATCGCGTCGACGAGGCGGCAGAGGTCCTCGAGCGGCGCCTTCTGAATGTATCCGTTCGACACGACGACGTTCTTGAGTCCCTTTGCGCGACCGAGCTTCGCGATGTCCTCCATATACTCGATGAAAATGGTCGGCTCCGCGTACGTGTAGGCGATCGAGGGGACCTTCGCCGAGACCGCCTGGTCGACGATCTCTCCGGGCGCCGTGTAGCGCGTCTGGACGTCCTCGGGGCTCGCCTGGGATATCTGCCAGTTCTGGCAGAACTTGCAGTGGAGGTTGCAGCCGACCGTCGCGAGAGAGACCGCGTCGGTCCCCGGAAGGACGTGGAAGAACGGCTTCTTCTCGATCGGATCGAGATGCAGCGCGCACGGCCGGCCGTAGTCGAGGGCGTAGTACGTTCCTTCGCGATTCTCGCGAACCCCGCAGTTCCCGCGCTCCTTGTCGCCGGGCCGGCAGTTCGTGGGGCAGAGAACGCAGTGCACGCGGCCGTCCGGGAGCTTCTCGTAGTAGCGGGCCTCGAAAGGCTTGGGCTCGCTTTGAAGCCGAATGGGGAAATTGACGGCGGAGGCGGCCAGCAGCGCCGCCGAGCCCTGCATGAAGGCGCGCCTCGTGATCCTCCGGCCGATTGGATTGAGGCCGGCGGCCGGGTCCGTCTCCGGGGGATTATTCGATCTCGTGCGGTTCATCTCCTCAAGCCTTCGCCGTCCGCGCCCGTCGGCGGCGCTCGTCTCTAAGATAGCAGAGGCCGGGAGGGAATTCAAGGCGCCGATGGATTCGAACGCTCTCCGATCCGCTTGAAGGTGCCCGTGATGTCCTTGATCGCGTCCTTCTTGAGCGTCCCCAGGACGTTCGCCGACCGCGAAGTCCCGATTTCCATGTCCATCGAAGGCCGGGCCATCGTGATGACGTCGATCGCTCCGCCGAGCAAGTCCTCGAGGGAGATCCTGAGGGCAAAGGGGGCGAGCCTCTTGTCCCCGGGCGCCGCCGGGTCCGCGATGATCTTCTCGAAGGTGACGGTGGTGAGCTTCCTCAGAAGCGCGTCGACGATGTACGACTTGGCGGCGGAGATCGTGTCTTTTCCCGCCGAGGTCCATCTCGCGCCGGCTCTCCTGATCACGATCGACGTGTCGGGCGTCTCATACGCGATGACCTTGATCGAATCGGGATCGAAGAAGGCGAGGTTCATCGCCCGGAGGCCCTCTCGGGTCCAATCGAAGGCCCCGAGGAGCTTCCCTTCGAGGACCACCACCTTGTCGAGGCCCGTGCGGGTCGCATAAACCTGATCGCCCTGCGCATCCCCGAACGACGCCGTCGTCCTCTCGGAGCCCCTCGCGAACGCGAAGGTAATCTCGCGCTCGGGATTCTTCAGTCCGTAGCGCTCGAGGCTGTCGCTCTCGCTCGCGTACGAGCGGACGATCGTGGTGGTGAGCTGCGTGAGGTACTGCTCCACCTTGACGCGGTCGGCCCTCACATGAGGCGCGGCGAACCACCAGTACGCCCCGGCCCGCGCGAGGTCGATCCTCGCCTTTCCATTGCGGACGGTGATCGCTTTCACCGATTCGCTCTTAAACGAGACGAAGCTCTTGTCGCGCAGGAGGTAGAGGTTTTTGTTCATGAGATTGTGCGTGATCGAGCTCGATATGAAGACGTTCTTCGAGCTTCCGAGGCGCACATAGCTGTTCGAACTCGTCGGCGTTTTGTCACCGACGAAGAGTGTGTCGGCGGCGCCGTTCCTCGGGTAGAGAATGAGGCTGGCGAAAGGTCTCTCGAGGCCGTATGCGCCGAGGTCGCTCACCTCGGGCATCTCGTCCGCCCGCTTTCCGGGGACGGCCTGCTGGAGAAACGAGTCGATGGTCGGATCGTCGCCGTCCGCCGCGATCGGCGAGATGATCTTCCAGCCTTCGCCCGCGCGCTCAATTTCGATCCGCTGGCCGTCCGGATTGACGAGGACGAACTTCTGGACGCTGTCGGCGGGGAACGGGAGGAGCTTCCTCTCGGAGACGCGCTTTTCGGCGGTCGCCTTCCGGTGCTTCTCTTCGACGAGATAGAAGTACGCGATGATCACGGCGAGCAGGGCGACGAGTATTCGAGTCGCAAGGCTGAATCGCATCGGCCGTCCCCCTTCGTCAGGCGGCCCGGCGCCGCGCAATCAAAACGATGATGCCGAGGACCGCGAAAAAGGCCGGAACCCCGACGACGGGCAGCCAGAAGACGACCCGTCCCTGCCTTGTCACGAGCACGACGGGCTGGCTCACCGGGTTCTTGGCGCGAACCGCGATGAGGTCGGATTCCTCGGCCAGCCAGCTGATCGTGTTCAATACGAAATCCTTGTTGCCGGAGAGGTTGAGATAGCTGTTCGAGGCGAAATCGCTGTCGCCGAAAACGACGACCTCCGCCGTCGGCCCGCCTGGCCGCGCTCCCTCGCCAACCGCCGGACCGAGGTTCTTCGTCGCGACCTCGGCGACGTTGATCGGCCCCGGGAGGTCCTTTCCCGCCTCGAACTCCGTTTTTCCTTTGAGAACCGCGGCGAGGTCCTTCTCCGCGTACGCCGACTCGCCCGTCGAGGCGAGGACGTCCACCGTCACTCCGGCCGGCGGCTTCTTGTCGACCTCGAGCGCGCACGCCTGCGGGAAGAACGAGGCGAGTCGGAAGCCTTCGGTGATCGCGTGCCTGCCGTAGCGGTTCACGACGGGGGTGAAGTAGTTCCCGGCGAGGAGCCGCCCGAACCGGTCGACGATGACGGCATTCGTGACCCTGATGCCGTACTCGGCGACGAGGCTGTCGAGCTGCGGCAGCTCGGTGAAGGGATCGACGAGCGCCAGGAGCTTGCCGGCCCGCGCGAGATAGCGCTCGATCATGCGCCGCTCCTCGGGAAAGAGGTCCTTCTGGGGGCCGGGAATCAAGAGCATCTGGCAATCGGACGGGATCGAGTCGCGCAGCGTGAAGAGGTCCTTGATCAAGTAGTTCTCGCTCTCGACGGCTTGCTTCAGCTGGCTGATCCCCGTCGCTCCGGAGTCATCCATCGATTTCTCGCCGTGCCCCGTGATGCAGTAAATGGCCTTGCGCTTCTCGCGGGTGACCTTGACGACCGCGTTCGTGAGCCTCTCCTCGGTGATCTCCATCACCTTCTCCTCGTTGCCCCCGCTCTCGACGACGGTCGTGTTGTAGGCGGTGATCTTGTATCGCTTCGCGGCCACCGGGTC
>JBGPBA010000036.1:0-7714 GCA_041481005.1 Candidatus Krumholzibacteriia bacterium
AAAGGAGACACATGATGAAACGAGGCATCTGCCTCGGGATGGCCGTCCTTCTCGTTGTCGCAGCGCTCGTCGGGTGTGGGCGTCGGGACGGCCCCCCGGGAAGGGCCGCGGCGAAAGGCAAGGAAGAGCCGGGCGCGAAGAGCTGGCTTCCCTACAATGACGGGATGGCCCTCGCCGCGAAGGAGAAGAAAAAGGCGATCATCGATTTCTACGCGTCTTGGTGCCGCTGGTGCAAGGTCATGGACCGGGAGACCTTCCGGAATCCGGAGGTCGAGAAGTACCTGGTCGAGCACTTCGTCGCGATCCGGATCGACGCGGAGAACAAGACGGACTCGATCGGCTACCAGGGACGGCGGTACACCCCTGCCTCGCTCGCGCGGAGCCTCGGCGTGCAGGGCTACCCGTCGCTCGCGTATCTGGACGAGGACGGGGAGCTCATTACGCTGATGCCGGGTTTCATGCCGGCGGAGAGGTTCCTCCCGCTCCTCGAGTACGTGCAGGGGAACTATTACAAACGAAGCATGACCTTCGACGAATTTCTCAAACGAAGAGGCGAGGGCGACACATCGGTGACGAGGTGATCGTGCCCGAGACCGCCCCGGAAGGAGACGAGCGATGAGAATCGGAGTATTGACGGGGGGAGGAGACGCGCCGGGGCTCAACCCGGCGATCGCAGGGGCGGTCGAGCGCGCCGCGATGTCCGGGCACGAGATAGTCGGTCTCAAGCGGGGTTGGGAGTCGCTCGCCCGCCGGGACAACGATAAGTACGTCATGCCGCTCGGCCCCGAGATCATCCGGGAGTACAGCCGCCTCGGCGGGAGCAAGCTCCTCTGCAGCCGTACGAACCCGGTGAGCAAGGACAACGACCGGACCGACGTCGTCAAATGGAACATCGCGAAGCTCAAGCTCGACGCGATCATCGCGATGGGCGGGGAGGACACGCTCGGCGCCGCCGACGTGCTCTTCGAACGCGGGGTGCCCGTCGTCGGCATCCCCAAGACGATCGACCGCGACCTCGCCGGCACCGATTACAGCCTCGGCTTCGACACCGCGCTCAACGTCATCTGCGAGAGCGCCGAACGCGTCGCCCATACGGCCGAGTCGCACGAGACCATATTCTTCCTCGAGGTCATGGGACGGCACGCGGGGTGGCTCGCGCTGCGCGGCGGAGAATCCGCGTTTGCCGACGTGATCCTCATACCGGAGCATCCCTTCACGATCGAAAAGCTCGTCTCGGTGGTGAAGGAGCGGCAGAAGGAAAGCGACAGCATCGGATTCGAATACCGGTACAAGATCATCGTCGTCGCCGAGGGCTCGCACGTCGAGGGAGAGGACGCAGTGCGCCGAGACAGCAAGATGGACGAGTTCGGCCACTACAGCCTCGGCGGCGTCGGCGACTTCCTCAAGTCGCGGCTCGAGACCGAGTTCAAGCACACGCGGTACACGGCGCTCGCGTACCTGCAGCGGGGTGCCCCGCCGTCGCAGCGCGACCGCCAGATGGGGCGGCGATTCGGACACGCCGCGGTCGAGCTCATCACGCAGGGCCAATTCGGCAACATGGTCTCGGTGCGGGGCGCGAAGCTCGCCGTCGTCCCCCTCAAGGAAGTACGGAATTCGCCGCGCCTCGTCGACGTCGAGAGGCTCTATGATGTGGAACGGCTGAACGTCAAGGTGGAGAGCCCGATTCTCGACGGGTGACATGGGGGCCATCGCCCCGGGCTGGAATCGGCACGCGCGGGTGGCGCCGATGGGGTCCCCGCCCGCGCGCAGCGCAAGCGAGCACGGACGGGGCGCAATCGGCGCCAGGCCCCGCGCCGTAGTGCGCCGTGCGGGGCTTGCCGCCGGCTCAGCCTCGTCTGAAGAGCGCGACGAGCTCGGCGTGATAGGTGGCGGGGAAGAGGTCGAGGGCGTGGAGCTCGTGAAGGATGTAGCCCGCTTCGATGAGCGCCGCCGCATCGCGTGAGAAGGTCGGCGGGTCGCACGAGATGAAGATGAGCTCGGCGGGCTTGAGCTTGAGGAGCCCGGCGAGCGCGGCCTTCGGCACCCCGAGCCTCGGTGGATCGATCACGACGAGATCATAATCCTTGAGCCTGCTTATCTCGAGCGCCGCATCCGCGGCCTTGAAGCGCGCGTTTGCGACGTGGTTGAGCCGCGCCGCGGCGGTGGCGCTTCTCACGGCCGAGGCTTCCAGCTCGATTCCAAGCGCTTCGTTCACCATCCCCGAGAGCGCGAGCGTGAAAAATCCGGCCCCGCAGTAGAGGTCGAGGAGCCTGCGCCTGACCTTGAGCGGGAGCGACACGACGAGTTCCATGAGGCGCTCGTTGAGAAAGCGGTTCGCCTGGAAGAATGCGTCGGGTCCGAGAGGGAACAGGAGCCCCTTCGTCTCCATGAGAACCTCGGGAGGTCCGACGCGGTCGGCGAGCCCCCAGAAATGAACGGCGCCGAACTTGTCCATGCGGACGCGGACCTCTGAACCGGGCTCGAGCGCCTCGGGCGGGAGCTCGGCGATCGCACTCCGCATCTCCTCGGGGAGAAGGAAGCACCCCTGCGGCGGGAAGGGGACGATCGTGTCCGACTCGAGCATGGTGAAGCCGCATCTCCCTTCGGAGTCGACCTTGAAGACGGCGTGGTTGCGGTAGCCGTACCGCGAGGGGGACGGCGTAAAGCTCTTGAGCTCGATGGTGATCCGGCCGAGGCGCGCGAGATTCTCGAGGATCGTCTCTTTCTTCACGGCGATCTCGGCCTCGTAGCTCAGATGCTGGAGGTGGCAGCCGCCGCAGACGGCGAAGATCGGGCACTCCGGCTCCCGGCGCAGCGGGGACGGCTCGACGATCCGATCGAGCCGGCCGAAGAGCGAGCTCTTCTTCTTCCGGACGACGGTGAATTCGACCGTGTCACCGGGAGCCGTATAGGGTATGAACGCGGTGCTGCCCTCGAGGAAGGCGAGCCCCCAGCCGCCGTGGACGATCTTCTTGATTTCGGCCTGCATGACGTGATTTATAGCAGTCGGGCGGCGAATCACAAATGCAAATCTTCAACTAGACCTTTACCGAGGCGCTCGCTCGGACTATACTCGGCCGAAATCGGCGCGAATGCGAGCCGGCGCGAGGCCCGAATCCCGATCCGTTCCCGGCCCCCGGGCGCGGGCGGGCGAGGTGACGCATGCGAATCGCTATGGTGATGAAATGGCGGATGCCCCCGCCCATTATCCGCGTGACGAACGAGGTGGCCACGCTCGCGGCGCACGGGCATGAGGTTCATTTTCTCATCGAGGGGCGCCCCGGGCAGCCGCTCGAAGAAACCGTGAATGGGGTTCACGTCATACGGGCGGTTGTGATGGGGAAGATTCGCGAGACGTGGTCGCGCCACACATTCAATTTCAGCTACCATGACCCTCTCTGGCGAAGAGCGATTGATCGCTTCGTGCGTGAGCGCGGGATCGAGGCGATACACGTGAATGATCTCCCCCTCATGGAAGAAGGCGTGCGGGCGGGGAAGGCGCACCGTATTCCCATTGTCGCCGACCTCCACGAGAATTACCCCGCGGGGCTCCAGGTCTGGTACACGAACCGCTTCAAGAAGGCGACCATTTACAACTACGGCCGATGGAGCCGCTACGAGAGACGGATACTTCCCGAGGCGGACGCGATCATGGTCGTGATCGAGGAGGCGCGTGACCGCCTCGTGAGCCTCGGAATTCCCGCGGAGAAGATCAGCGTCGTGCCCAATACGGCGAGCAGGGAAAGCGGGAACTTCCCGGTCGATCAGGAGATTCTCGAGCGCTATCGGAGCCATTTCGTGGTCTCATATGTCGGCGGGTTCACGCCGCATCGGGGCCTCGGCATCGTCGTGAAAGCGCTTCCCCTCCTCAAGGCAAAGATCCCGAATCTCAAGCTCGTCCTCGTGGGATACCGCAGTGAAGGCTATCGCCATACACTCGAGGCGCTCGTGCGCGAGCTCGGCTGCGAGGACATAGTGGAGATGGTGGCGCTGCAGCCCCAGGAGAAGGTGTGGAGCTACATCGAAGTGAGCGCCGTATGCCTCGTGCCGCACGCGAGGAATCCGCATACCGACACGACGATCCCCAACAAGATTTTCCAGTACATGGTCCGCGGACGGCCGGTCGTCGTGAGCGATTGCCCGCCGCTCGCGAGGATCGCGATCGAGTCGGGAGGGGGCGTCGTTTTCAGATACGACGACCCCGAGGCGCTCGCGCGGGCGATCATCGATCTCGCGGGCGACGAGAATAAGCGCCGGCGCATGGGCGAGGCCGGCCGCCGCGCGGTCATGGAGAAATACAACTGGGAGACGACGAGCGCGCCGCTCGTCGAGCTCTACGATCATCTCGGAAGGAGCGCCGGTGGCTGATACGATAGGGAAGATGACGGTCAAGCTGCTCGACCTCGTCCCCCAGTACGAGAGCGTGAGAGACGAGATCCGCGCGGCCATGGACGAGGTGCTCTCGACCCAGCAGTTCATACTCGGGCCGAGGGTCGCCGAGCTCGAGACCGCGGTCGCGTCCTACTGCGCGGCGGAGCACGCGGTCGGGGTCGCCTCGGGGAGCGACGCCATTCTGCTGGCCCTCATGGCCCTCGGGATCGGCGAGGGAGACGAGGTCGTCACGACCCCGTACACCTTCTTCTCGACGGTGAGCTCGATCACGCGCCTCGGGGCGCGGCCCGTCTTCGCCGACATCGATCCTCGCACGTACAACGTCGATCCGGCACTCGTCGCGAAGGCCCTGACGCCGAAAACGCGCGTTATCCTGGTCGTCCATCTCTACGGGCAGACCGCCGAGATGGATCCGATCATGGAGGCCGCCGGCGCCCGGGGAATCCCGGTGGTCGAGGACGCGTGCCAGTCGATCGGAGCCCTCTATAGAGGAAAAAGCGCCGGAGCGATCGGCGCGGCGGGCTGCCTTTCGTTCTTCCCTTCGAAGAACCTCGGAGGCTTCGGCGACGGCGGCATGGTCGTGACGGGCGACGGCGCCCTCGCGGAAAAGATTCGCATGCTCAGGGTGCACGGGAGCCGCGAGAAGTACCACCACGACCTCGTGGGGATCAACAGCCGCCTCGACGCCCTTCAGGCCGCCGTCCTCCTCGTCAAGATGCGGCACCTGGAGGGCTGGCACGAGGCGCGCCGGCGAAACGCCGCGTACTACGATCGCCGGCTTCGGGAGATCGAGGGGATCACCATTCCATACGTCGAGCCGCACAGCCGGAGCGTGTACAATCAGTACGTCATTCGGGCGCGGCGCCGGGACGAGCTGAGGGCGTTTCTCGGCGCGCAGGGGATCGGCACGGAGGTCTACTACCCCGTCCCGCTCCACCTGCAGAGGTGCTTTTCGTTTCTCGGCGGCGCCCCGGGCGATTTCCCGCGCTCCGAAGCCGCCGCGCGGGAGACGCTCGCGCTTCCGATTTATCCCGAGCTCGCCCGCGAGCAGCAGGACTACGTCGTTTCGAGGATACGCGAGTTCGCCGAGGCCCGACACTGAGGCCGGGACGCCGGGAGTCGTTCGTCATGACGCACGAGAAGGTAGAGACCGCCGCTCGGAAGTTGAAGGTCGTTTGTTTCTCGGAGATCCAGTGGCGCTACGTGAGAACGAGGAAGCAGCAGGTTCTCTCGCGATTCCCCGAGGAGTGGGAGATCCTCTTCCTGTCGAGCTTCGCCAAAGGGAGGCCCAACAACTTCCTCCCGCAGCGGGACGGGCGCGTGACGCACGTCTGCGTCCCCATCTTCAAGAATTTCCCGCCCGGGGCGGTCGGGGCGATCTTCTCCCTCGCGCCCGTCCGCTTCCTCTGGAACGTCGCGCTTCTCTTCTGGCTGAACGCGGTCCTTCTCATGACCGGCTTTCACCGCGCCGATCGCGTATTCTACGTCTCGAACATCTACTACGCGGCCATTCTCCCGTTTCTCAAGAGATCGGTCATGTTCTACGACTGCAATGACGACCACCTGGCCTTTCCGAATACGCCTCCGTGGGCAAAAGGCTACTATCACAGGCTCGTCCGCTCGGCCGATTACGCCCTCGCCGTCAGCACGAGGCTCGCCGAGCTCCTCGAGGAGGCCGGCGCGCGGGAGATTCATCTCGTCGGGAACGGGGTCGACTACGATCTCTTCCGAAGCGCGGCGGAATCGGGAGTTCCCGAGGAGATGCGAAGCCTTTCTCGCCCGATCATCGGCTACTCGGGCGCCGTCGCGCAATGGTTCGACTTCGGGCTCCTCGACCTCGTGGCGGCCTCTTTCCCGGAGGCGTCGATCGTTCTCGTCGGGCCGGTATTCACGGATCGCGCCGAGGCGCTCGGCGAGCTCAGCTCGCGGCGGACGAATGTCCGTCATCTCGGGTCCAAGCCGTACGAGAGGCTCGGCGCCTACATCGCCGCGATGGACGTGTGCATCATCCCGCTCGTGTCGAACGAGCTCATGAGGTCGGCCGACCCGAACAAGCTCTACGAGTACGCGGCCTGCGGGCGGCCGATCGTGACCATGAAGCATTCGAAGGACATCGAGGCCTGGGGGGCGATCATCTCGGTGGCGACCTCGCCCGAAGACTTCGTCGAGAAGATTCGCGGCGCCGTCGCGTCGGGGGCCGACGAGGAGCGGCTCAAGGAATTCGCGCGCACGAGGAGCTGGCAGGCCCGCTCCGATGAGATCGCCTCGCTCATCGTGCGACATCTCGGACAAAGGCGGGGGTTCGGGGAAAACGCCTGAGAAAGGAGTGCCCATGACCCGATTGAGCGTGTTCGTGCTCGCCGCGGCGATACTCTCGGCTTTCGTGCTCGAAGGGTGCACGCCGAGGGAGAAACCGTCCGCGCTCTACGTTCTCGAGGAGCTCGAAGCGGCCTCCGCGGTCAAGAAGCCGCAGGAGCGCGTCTTGCGCCTCGACATTTTCATCAAGAGCCACGCCGATCATCCATACCGCATGATCGCCTATCAGCGCGCGCTCGACGCGTTGGCGAAGGACATGAAGGACGACTCCGCCGCCGCGCGCTATCTCGACCAGGCCCTCGCCGTGGAGAGAGACGTCTCGCCGCGCGGCGATCTCCTCTACTGGAAATTTTCCCATCTGTACGAGACGAACAAAGCGGCGGCTCTCGCGCTCGCCGATTCGCTTCTTCCAGCCGAGCGCTCGCCGCGGCTCTTTCTCTACATGGGGTATGACCTCTCCGACAACAAGGAGCGCCCCGACCTCGCCGAGAAGTGCTTCCTCAAAGCGGCCGAGCTCGCCGTGCCGCCCGTCATGAAGGCGCAGGCGACCGCCATGGCCGGCACGTACCTCGAGAGCATCGGAAAGAAGGACGAGGCGTCGGTGTACCTGAAGGAGGCGGCGGGGAACTCCGATGCCGACGAGGCCGCGGGCAAGATCCTTTGGGCCGACGGCAAGAAGGACGAAGCTCTCGACGCATACATCCGCTGCGCCGCCCGCATGCCCGGCGCGAGGCAGTGGGTGAAGCTCGACAGCCTCTACGCCCTCGTCCATCCGGAGGCGAAGGATCTCAACGACAAGATCATGGCCCTTCGGATCGTGGATGAGGGGCCCCTTCCGGAGGGACGATTCGTCGATCTCGAGGGGAAACCATACGATTTCTCGAAGCTCAAGGGCACAAAGATAGTGATCAACGCCCTCAGCCCCACCTGAATGCCCTGCGTCGCGGAGTTTCCGCGGCTCGAGAATCTCACGAAGATGGAGAAGGAGCTCGGATTCAAGTTCTTC
>JBGPBA010000037.1:0-7675 GCA_041481005.1 Candidatus Krumholzibacteriia bacterium
CGGCATCTTGACGTCCAGGAGCACGACGTCGACGCGCTCTCCGGCGACAAGGTCGAGGGCCGAGCGCCCATCGGCGGCGGTGAACGTCTTGAATTTCTCGAAGGTGAGGAGCCGCTCGAGGGAGCTTCTGATGCTTTCCTCGTCATCGACCACGAGAACACGTTTGCTCATCGACCTCGCGCTCCTTCGCCAGGCGCGCCCCGCGTCCGGTTCGGCCGACCGCCGACCGCACGGCGCGCCCGCGTCCTCGATCAATCGACGGCGTCGCCGCCGCCCAAGCTTCCGCCCGTGATCGCCATGCCCCACCGCAGATCGCGGGCCGTCACGTTGAACGACCCGATGCGAAAGTGCCGGAGCAGCGCCTCGACGAGGACGAGGCCCGCCGGCAGCAGCTTCATCCGGTCCGCATCGAGCGGCATGACCCGCTCGCGCCCGGCGATCGCGAGCGCCGCGAGCCTCCGCTTGAGAAGAACGACGTCGTCCAGCGTGGCTCCGTACATCTCCTCGAACGGAGGCGTGAGTCCCCTCATGAAACGAAGGCAGAGAACCACGCTCACCGCCGTTCCGCCGGTGAAGAGGATTGTAGGATGTTCGGCCGGGAGCGGCAAGCGGGAAACGCCTCCCGACGCCGGCTGCTCGGCCTCAGCCGTTCGGATCATGCCCCCGAGCGCCGCCTCTGCCCGGCGGATTCCAGCCGCGGAGTACGACCGACGGCCGCAGAGAAACCGCGTCTGGTGCGCGCCGAGCGGGAACCCGATATACCCCTCCATCCTGATCCCGTGCCCCCACGAGACCTCGGTGCTCGTCCCGCCGACGTCGAAGATCGCGAGGAATTCGCGGGCGTCAGCGAAGGCGGCCGACCCGATGTACGTGAGACGAGCCTCTTCGTGCTGCGACAGAACCGCGAGCGGAAGCGCCGCCAGCCCCTCGAGACCGCGGACGACCTCGAGGGCGTTCGGCGCCTGGCGGAGCGTATTCGTGCCGACGAGGAAGGGGCGCTCACACCCGAGGGCGCGCGCGGCGGACACGAGCTCCGAGAGAAGGCGACGGGCGCGAGCGACGCTCTCCGGGGAGATCGTCCCCGAGACCGACAGGTCCTCTCCCCACCCGATGTAACGCCGGTCCTCGTGGGCGCGCCTGATATCGAGCCCCGCCGGGTCGAACGCGCCCCAGACCGGAAAGCTGCCCTCGATCACGAGCAGGCGAAAAAAGCTGCTCCCGAGATCGATGCAGCCGCGAATCTCTTTTTTTGACTGTGAGGATCGGGCGTCTTTCCGTATCATGGCTCGAGGCTGCTCACCGCAGCGGGAACGGCATGGAAAAACAAAACATCAAGAACCTCTCGCTCGAGAAACTCGCGGAAGCGATCGCCGATCTCGGCGAGAAACGCCATCGGAAGACGCAGATTCTGAAGTGGCTCTATCAAAAGGGGACGTCGAGCTTTTCCGAGATGGCGAACCTCCCGCTCGACCTGCGCCGGCGCCTCGATGAGAATTTCACGATCACCTCTCTCCGGCTGGCCGACAGTGTACGCTCGCAGGAAGATTCGAGCCAGAAGTTTCTGCTCGAGTGCGACGACGGCGCGCGCGTCGAGACGGTGCTGATGGAAGCGCGGGGGCACCAGACGATCTGTCTCTCGAGCCAGGTCGGGTGCACGCTCGGCTGCATCCTGTGCCGAACCGGCGAGGGAGGATTCGAGAGAGACCTGCGCGCCGACGAGATCCTGAACCAGGTGCTCTTCTACAAGGGAGGCTTGCTCAAGCCCCGCAGACGGTTCAACATCGTATTCATGGGGATGGGGGAGCCGCTCCTGAACTTCGAGAATATCCTGAAGGCGCTCGACGTCCTCAACGCCGAGGAAGCCTTTGCCCTCGGGGAAAAAAGGATCACCGTGAGCACGATCGGCTTTCCCGAGAAGATCCTCGATCTCGCCCGGAGGCCCTGCAAGCTCAGCCTCGCCATCTCCCTCAACGCGACGACCGACGAGGTTCGACGGCGCCTGATGCCGCGGGCCGCGGGCATCGACGAGACGCTCGCGGCCGCTCGGGCGTTCGCCGAGGCGCGCCGCGCCCGCGCGACGATCGAGTACGTGCTCATCGACGGCATGAACGACACCGACGACGACGCGCGCCGGCTCTGTGAGCTCACGACCGGGGGGCCCTTCAAGATCAACCTCATCCCCTTCAACGAATGGGACGGATGCGACCTGCGGCGGCCGTCCGAAGAACGGCTCGACGCCTTCATCCGGATACTGCTGCCCCGCGCCCCGGCGGTCACCGTCAGGCGAAGCCAGGGGCGAGACATCTCGGCGGCGTGCGGGCAGCTCCGGGCCCGCGCCGGCAGACGCCGGGCGTAAGCCCACGCGCCGATCGAGGCGCCGCCGATTCATCGAGATGTCATTGAATGCTTCGGGAATCCCGCGGGCTCGTCATCTTACGAGGAGCATTTTTCCCGTCGCGCGGGTTTGCCCGCATCGGACGACGTAGAAGTAGACTCCGCTCGCCGATTCGCCGCCCCGTCCATCAGTTCCGTCCCAGCGAACGCTCAGCTCATCGCCGGAAGCGATCCCATGAAAGACGTGCTTGACGAGGGACCCGTCGACGCGGTAGACCGCGACGTCCGCGTCCCTCGCCGAGCCCGCCGGAACGCCGCTCAAGCTCGCGCGTATCGTCGTCACGGGATTGAACGGGTTGGGATAATTCGACACGACAAGCGTTGGCCGAGCCGACGGGGCCGTCGCCACCGCGGGCTCGATCGGAACGAGACCGACGATGAACTCTCTGAGACCCGTGACGGCGTCGGGCAGGCAGAGCTGGGCGTTCTCTATCGTGCCGGACGAGCGCGCCTCGGCGCCGCCGAAGAGGAATCGGAAATCCTCCGCGAAGATCTCGGCGGGTCTCGACGCGTGCGGGGCGGTCTCAACGTAGCGCGGGTCGTCGTAGATCCCCCTCAGCTTGAGATAAGCCGGCCACGCTTCGGAGCTCCCGTCGGGCAGGTACGCGCTTTGGAAGACGTGTCCCAACTCGTGCACGACGGAGTACGCGCACGCGGCGAAGGAAATCTCGTAGACGCCAGGAGAGAGAAAGATGTCGGCCCCGCACGCCGAGCTCGTGATGAAGCCTTGGCGCGGGAGCGGCAGCAGGTACACATTCACGGAGAGATTCATGGCTCGCCCGCCGACGTCGATGGCGGAGAGCGCCTTGATAACGAGGTCCTCGTCAAAGGGGTGGAATCTGCCGTCCCCCTTGTTCGTGATCTGCGGATCGCTCATGCCTTCGACGAACTGATAGGACTGCCCGTCGGCGAGATTGAAAAGGAGCTTGCCGTCGGCCGTCTTCGAGGTCATTTCCATGACATTTTCAGGGGAAATGATGGTCACGTTCAGCCCGTTCCCCAGCTTGTGATGGGAATTTTCCCCAGCAGAGAGGGGAGCGCCGAGGAGGAGAAACGATCCGAGGAGAAGGAGGCTGCTCCACCGTAACCTATTGAGATAATGTGAGCTTCTGGCCATCGATTCCGCCTCAAAATCCCGCGATCTCATTCGAATCCTCTTTCTCCCGCTTTGTGAACTTGCAACCTATATTCCTGATTGCAGATAAGCACTGCCCTGGGCCCGTTGGACGTGACGGTTGCAGCGGCGAGAATCGGCGGCCGGGTTTCCTCTGCCTTGCAGCTTGTTGTAAAATAGTTGGTTAAAGCGGCGCGCGCCGGGAGAACGGACCGCCGCGCCCACTACCCGAAATCCCGAAAATGCGCGGCGACGATTTGGGAGACGCCACGGCGGTCGAAAAGTCGGGCGATTTGACCCATTTGGATCTATTGTGACGCGAGGCCTTAACTTCTTAACCGAGCCTACCATTTAAAGTTAGCCAAAGATTTCGGAAATGTGGGAAAACGCGCATGCAAGGGCGGCAGATGTGCCAGTCGATTAGAAGGCGGCGTGCGCGGGCCTGCCTGACGCTCTCGGCTTTCAGGACTATAGATTGGATCCGGCTGTCAGGTAGAACGCGGGGCTTCCGGAGCCGTCCGTCGCGACCTCGATCCTGATCAAGTCGCGCAGGGGCGATATGATCTCGACGCCGACTCCCCCCGTCGTGTAGAAGGTGCTTTCGGGGATGTCGAGGATGCTCCTCGCAAGGGCTCCGTTGTCGACGAAGACGATGCCGTTCAGGGTGAAATCGAACTTCCCGACCTTTGGAATCGGGATAATGATCGGGCCGAAAAGCTGGGCCCGGAACTGAACCGTGGCGATGATTCTGGACGTGCCGCGAAGCTCGTCCTTCGTGAACCCGCGGAGGTCTCGCGTTCCGGCTAGCCCCAGCTCGAAAAAGCTCGGGAGGTCACCCTCGCGCACGTTCCCGTTGACGGCCAGGATGAAGGACCGGTTCGTCCCGACGGGCACATAGAAGACGTCCGACGAGCTGTAAAGCACGTACTTCGAATCGAGCCCCGACACCGAGCTGAACCTCGTGGCGCGAAACCGGTGAAGCATCCCGTCGAACGGCGAGATGCGATTGCTTCTGCTGTCGTACTCGAGCTCCGCGCCCGCGCTGATAAAATCCTGAAAATGGAAATCGCTCGTCATCCCGACCCCGGCAATCGAGCGGGTGAGTCTCGAGTTCCGCCGCTCAAATGCAACGCTGGGCCTGAACCAGAGCTGATGCACGAGGCTCCGCGTGAGCGGAATGCCGACCGTGACGCATCCCAAAGTCTGTTCCTTGATGAAGTCGTCGAATTCGGGGATCTCGCGCCGCTGATACCCGATAAGATCGAGCCTCAGCTGAACCCGCCTCCCCATGAACCAGGGATCCCGATAGGAGATTCCCGCGGCGCGATCCTTCCCGGGCCGATTGAGTCCGCTGATCGAGATATCCTCTCCGAAGCCTCGGAAATTCTTGATCCGCCAGCTTAAGCCGTAGCTGACGCCATGGGGGAAATCGTAATTGACGACCGGGTATGGGTACTTCATGAAGAGGCCGGGGCGCTCGGTGATCTCGACGACGAGCTTGCACCTGCCGCCGCCCGCCACCTCGGCTGAAACGTGGACCTCGGAGAAGTAGCCGAGCCCCCGCAGATACGCGGTGTCCCTGCGAATGAGCTTCTCCTCGAGGGGCGTCCCTTGCTTGGTCGCCATCTCGCGGAGGATCGTGACCGGTCTCGTGCGGGTGTTTCCCGTGACGACGATCGTATCGATCGTGTTTCCGTAGAACGGGACGAGGGCCTCGCTGTCGATCTGCCACTCGGCGTCCATCGCGAGGAGGCTCGCGAAGTGCCCGCCTCCGTGCAGGCGCGAGAACCAGGAGGAGCTACCCCCCTCTGGTCGCGACCCGCCGCGGCCTCCGGGGCTCGCGGGGGCGGAAGCCGCGGGGGCTTCGCCCGCCACGGCAGTCCCATGGGACAGGATGAAGAAAAAGAAGATCGCGTGAGCGATCGATATGCTCTTCACGTGCCGAATCAGATCGTCCAACTCCCTATTGATGCGCTATGTCACCGCTTAAACATAATAGGGCGCTGGGGCACTGTAAAGCTCTATCGATCCAGGCGCTCCGCCGGCGGGGCCTGCGGGCCTGCGGGCCGGCTTCCCGCTTTGGAGGAGATGAACGCGCCGACGCCGACCGTGACGGCCACGAGATTGAAGAGGCCGCCGAGGATCCTCAGCGCCAGGCGGGCGGGACCGAAGAATGGGTTGAGATACATGATCGCCGCGATGATGCCGAGGATCGCCAGCAGGAACAGGCCCAGGATTCCGTGCACGTACGGTGAATCGGTCTCCGTGTTGAGCTTTCTCGCCACGAGCTTGCCGAGCTCGAGCGCGCTCGTGAAGTAGCCGAGCACGAAAAGAGCGAAGAGCGAGAGCATGAGGAGAACGGCCACCGGGATCCCCACGATCGTAATGGCGAGGATGATCGTGAGAACGATGGCGAAGAGCGTGCCCGGGAAGAGGACGAGGACCCCGATGCCGAGCGACTTGAAGAACGAGGCGGAGAGATACTGCGCGGCGCGCTCGAGGCGTCCCGAGATGAAATAGAGAATGAGGAGCATGAGGAGCGCGAGGATGATCAGCAGAACGACCCTCGCCCCCGCGCCGAAGAGTCCTTTCCCCAACGGAGGACCCCAGGACCAGACGAGCCCCGGGCCCGTGCGGCCGTGGTAGCTCTTCCCGACGACGGCGGTCTCTCCCCGGACGACCGCCCCCGGCTCCTTCGTGACGTCGCCGAGGATGGAAACGACCTGCCCGTTGACGACCGCCTGGGGACCGATCCGCACGTCGCCGAAGATCGCGGCCACGTCTCCCATGACCTTTCCGTCGACGTCGACGTCGGCGAAGAAATTCACGACGTCGCCGTTCACGAGCTCGTTCGTCGCGATGCCGATCCGCTTGCCGAACTGGACGACGTCCGAGCTCCGCAGGATGCCGTAGCGCTTGTCCTCGTCCGCGCCGAACGCCGCGGCGAGCGACTCGGGGAGACCCTCGAGCGATTTCTTGATCTGGTTCGAGAGCTTCTCGGAATCGACCTCGATCGTGACCTTCTCGCTGCCCTCGTTTCCGATCTTTATCCCCTCGTCATTGATCGTGATCTTGACCGATTTCTCGGGCTTCGCCGGCTTCTTCGGCCGCGACGGCGTCTTCGGTTCGGCGGGCTTCGGCGGCTGCGGCGCCGCAACCGCGGTGTCGCGCTCGACCGAGACGGCGACCGTCACGACCGACGGCGCGGACGCGTTCGCGGGAAGCGTCCTCGCGGGAGAGCCGCCGATGAGAATCCCCACGACGAAGAAAACGAACCGCGCGGCGATTGCATTACACAATACCGACATGGGTTTCTCCTTTTCTCCGCGCCGCAGCCATGCGGTAGATCACGGCGACGACGACCGCGAGCGATACGATGATGAGTGCAATCTCGTGCGGGTGCATCCCGCCGAGCATTCTCAGAAAAGTTCTCTGGAGCGTCTGGCCGACGACCTCGTAGTTTCGCATCGTACCGGCGCCCTTCCAGACGATGACCATCTTCTCGACGAGGGCGCGCAGCACGAGCACGCCCGACCATGCCGAGCCGGCGCCGCGCTCCACGACCGACACGAGATACGCGAGAAGCGGACGATAGAGCGTGACGAAAAACGCCCCGGCCGCCACGACGACCGCGGCATTTCTCAGCGGCACGGGCAACGCGTTCCAGACGCGGCCGATCGCGATCGCCGCCTTCCGGGCCGGACGGACGCGGAACGCGGCGACATCGATCCGCGCGAGCACCCGCGCGTCGAAATCGCTGCGCGGCTCGAAGCGGGGAACCGACTCGAGGAGCGAGAAGACGCCCGCGAAGCGCGCGTCCTCGACCCGGCACTCCTCGCACTGGCGGCGATGGTTCTCGTACTCGGCCCGTTCGGGCGGCTCGAGCTCGCCGTCGTAGTAGCGCTGCATGAGAAGCCGAAACAGATGGCAATCCATCGGCCCTACTCCTCCGCCTCCGTGACCGTCACGTCCCCGCTCGCCGTTTCGACGACGACGAGCGATGTGCCCCCGCGAACGACGCCGGCGAGATCGTGCCGGCTGACCTTGGACACCTTGATGGGCAGATCGACCGAGATCTCGCCCGAGGTCGTTCTTGCCTTGAGAATGAATCCCCCGGGGAGCTTCTTCACGAAGCGCAGCACGATCTCGCCGCTCGAGGTCCGAATC
>JBGPBA010000038.1:0-7664 GCA_041481005.1 Candidatus Krumholzibacteriia bacterium
CCCACTCGTCCGGCGGCGCGTTCTCCGGGGCGAACTTGTCGAGGATGCCCCCTACGACGTCTCCGATAAGACCCGTGACGATCACTTCGAGATCGGCGCTCTCGAGGATCTGGTTGCGCCGGCCGTAAATGACCTCACGCTGCTTGTTCATGACGTCGTCGTACTCGAGGAGCCGCTTCCTGATGCCGAAGTTGTACATCTCGACCCGTTTCTGCGCGTTCCCGATCGCCCGCGTGATGAACCGGTGGGTAATGACCTCCCCTTCCTTGATGCCGAGTCGGTCCATGATCCCCCCGATGCGCTCCGAGCCGAAGAGCCGCATGAGGTCGTCCTCGAGACAGATAAAGAAGCGGGAGGCGCCCGGGTCGCCCTGCCGCCCCGCGCGTCCGCGGAGCTGACGGTCGATGCGCCGCGCCTCGTGGCGCTCCGTCCCGATGATCTGGAGCCCGCAGGGGACGTCCTCCAGGCATTCCGCCGCGTTCTTCTTCGGGTTCGGGCACGAATCGCACTGGTCGGGCGTCTCGCAGAAGATGCAGCAGCGCTCGCACTGGACCACGCCCGGGCCGAGCTTGATGTCGGTTCCGCGGCCCGCCATGTTGGTCGCGATCGTCACGGCGCCGCGCTTTCCCGCCTGGGAGACGATCTCCGCCTCCCGCTGGTGGAACTTGGCGTTGAGCACGTTGTGCTGGATGCCGCCGCGGGTGAGCATTCTGCTGAGCGTCTCCGAGACCTCGACCGTCACGGTGCCGACGAGGATCGGGAGCCCGCGCTCGTGGAGCCGCTCGATCTCCTTGATGATCGCCGTGTACTTCTCGCGCTTGGCACGGAATATGACGTCGTCGTAATCGATGCGCCGCACCGGCCTATTCGTCGGAATCACGTCGACGATGAGCTTGTAGATCTTGTGAAACTCCTCTTCCTCGGTCTCGGCGGTTCCCGTCATCCCGGCGAGCTTCTCGTACATTCTGAAATAGTTCTGGAGGGTAATCGTGGCCAGCGTCTGCGTCTCCCCCTCGATCGTGACGCGCTCCTTGGCTTCGAGGGCCTGGTGGAGCCCCTCGCTGAAGCGGCGTCCGGGCATGAGGCGGCCGGTGAACTCGTCGACGATGAGAACGCGCCCGTCCTGGACGACGTAATCGACGTCCTTCTCGAAAAGGGTGTACGCCTTGAGAAGTTGGGAGAAATTGTGAATGATCTCGGTCTTCTCGGCGTACTTTCGGTACGCGGCGTCCTTCTTGCGCACCTTCTCCTTCGGGTTCAGCGACGCGTCCGATTCGATCTCCTTGATCTGGATACTCAGGTCGGGAAGCACGAAGAGCTCCTGGTCCTCGGATGAGAGGTTCTGCCGCCCCCTGTCCGTCATGTCGATCGTGTTCGCCTTCTCATCGACGACGAAGTAGAGCTGCTCATCGAACTCGTGGAGCCGCTTCTCCCGCATGAGATTCCCCTCGGTCCCGAGCATCAACCTCTCAAATCCGGGCTTCTTGCGGAGCTTCATGAACTTCTTGTTCTTGGGGTCGCCGCGCCGCGCCAGCAGCAGGTTGACGCCGATGTCGCCCGTGTCCTCGACGACCTCGTCGTCGCTCTCCTCGACGGCCTCTTCCTCGAGCTCCTCCGCCTTCCCGGCGATGCGTTCGACTTTTCCCATGAGGTCGTTGATCATCTGCTTCTGCTTGCGCACGAGGATCTCGACCTTGTTCCGTAGGTATGAGTAGTTGTCGGCGAGCTCCGAGCCGGACACCGGCCCCGAGATGATGAGCGGCGTGCGCGCCTCGTCGATGAGCACGCTGTCGACCTCGTCGACAATGGCGTAGAAAAAGCCCCGCTGCACCTGGTACTGCTTGCCGGGCTTCATGTTGTCCCTGAGGTAATCGAACCCGAACTCGTTATTTGTGCCGTACGTGATGTCGCAGGCGTACACGCGCTGACGGTCCGCGGTCTCCATGTCGTTTTGGAGGAAGCCGACCGTCACGCCGAGGAATCTGTAAACCTCCCCCATCCACTCGGCGTCGCGCCGCGCCAGGTAGTCGTTGACGGTCACGAGATGCGCGCCGCGTTTGGCGAGGGAGTTTAGATACAGCGGCATCGTGGCGACGAGGGTTTTGCCTTCGCCCGTCGCCATCTCCGTGATCTGCCCCCGGTGGAGAATGATGGCGCCGGCGATCTGGACGTCGAAGGGGACCATGTCCCACGTGATCGGATGACCGACGACCTCCCACGTGCGGTCGACGAGGCGCCGACATGCGTCGAGGGCAAGCCCGTAAGCCTCCGGCATGATTGCGTCGAGGGTCTCTCCACGACGGATTCGCTCGACGAATTCCTCCGTCTTCTTCGGAACATCCTCGTCCCGAAGGTCGCGGTACTTCTCGGCCCAGACCTTGATCGTGTCGACCTCGGGCCGCAGACGTTTCATGAGCCGGGTTTTCCGGTCCCCGACGAGTTTTTGAAGCAAACCGCCGAGCATGAGCGAAACCTCCGATATCAGAGCAACATAACAAATGGAGGTGCAGGAATCAAGATGAGCCGTCGCATCGAGGGCCGGCCCCGGGCGCGGGTCCGAGAAGCCTCCCCAACGGGGCTACGGGCCTCTCAGGTCGCCTCCTTCGGGAGGTCGAGGGCGTAGAACGTCCCTCCGTTCGAGCCGAAATAAATCTGCTTTCCGTCCGAATCGGGGGACGAGAATATGGGTGAGGCCGCCCGGTACTCGCCGAGCGTCTTCCCCGACTCCGCGTCAAGAGCGACGAGCCTCGCCCCGTACGTCGTTACGTAGAGGCAGTTGCCGATGACGAGCGGAGTCGAAAGGACGGCGCCCCCCGTGTCGCGTTGCCACAAGAGCTTGCCGTCGAGCGTGAGCGCGTAGCAGTTTCCATTTTGCGCTCCGATGAAGAGGGCATTCTCGCGAACGGCGGGCGAGCCGTTGACCTCGCCGCCGACCCGGTACTTCCACCGGAGGGTACCCGCTGAAAGGGAATAGGCGCAGACGTAGGAATTCGTCGAGCCGAAAACGATGAGATCGCGATCCTCGAGGCAGAGCGGGTTCGAATATACGCCGCCCCCCACTTTCACGCTCCATGCGGTCTTGCCCTTGCTATCGAGGCGCACGAGGCTGCCGTCGGACGCCGCGACGATGACAAAGTCCTTCCCCGCCGCAGGGTTGGCTCGGATCGAGGGACCGATCTTCCTCGCCCAAAGCCTCCTTCCATCGGCGAGGGAGACGGCGATGAGCCGTCCGTCGGAGGTGCCCGCGAAGACTTTATCCTGCCAAACCTCGGCCGAGCTCACGACCTTCGATCCGAGGGGGACCGCCCATATCCTCCGCCCCGTGCCCGGGTCGAGCCGGAAGAGGTTGCCCCGGTAATCCGCGCATACGACGTAATTCTCGCTGCACGCGGGCGAGGAGCCGATTCCGCCGGCGCCCCGGTATTTCCAGATCACGGTGCCGCCCGCATCCAGCGCGTAGAGGTAGCCGTCCCGGCAACCGAAGAAGATCCTTCCCCCGCGGCATCGGGGCGAGGATGTGACGGCGGCCTTGAATTCCTTGCGCCACGCCTCGGCGAGCGAGAAGGCGCTTCGGGCCGAAGTTCCGGAGCCCGCATCCGCGTTCCTCTTCGGATCGACCGAATCGGTGCGCGTCGCCGTCTCGGCCGAGAAGAGGCTCGGCCGTGCGGGGTTCGACGGCACCTGTCTCTCCCTGCCGTTATGCCCGAGAATAACGATGAGGGCCGCTGTCACCGCAACCGCGGAGATGGCAATGACGGCCGGGACTCGCCGCGTCGTTCCCGTCCCCGCGGACGCGATACGGGAGGGCCGGGACACGGCCTCATCCTTTCTCCAATGGAGGGCGGGGAAAGACCGCGGCGCGTCTACCGCGATCCCCGTCTCCTGAGGAGGCTCGAAGGATGGACCGAGAATCTTCTCTCGGAATGCCTCAATGTGCCGCTCGAGAAAATCATTCGAAGGGGCGACGATGAGGGTGTGGATTCCCCGAGGAAGCTCGAAACGACGCAGAACGAAGAAATCTTGGGGCGCCCGCCGGAAGAGATCCTGCTGGTCGCCGCTGGAACCGAGCGGAAGCTCCTCGACCCCCGGGATGGAGTCGATCCCGCCGAACCCCTCTCGTCCCCCCTGCCAATGGGCGATGGCGTCTCCTCTGTTGCACAGCAGATAGACCTCGTCCCCGCGCCTGATCTCGATGACGAGGAGCGCTCCCGCGAGCGGATCGTCCGTCTCGCCGCTCGAGAGAGCCGCCTCTCGAAACCGCTCGATGAAGTTTTGAAAGTAGTTTGTCGCGACGCCAAGGCGCGACGTCGATACGGCGTCCCTGAAGAGAGAGCGCAGAAGCGCCTCCTGCCCCGGCTCGCCCGGCGAGAAAAAGAGGAAAAACTCTTCTCCCCCCTCTCTCCCAGGCACCTCCTGGTAGACGAGGGCATCCTTGCTTCCTTCGGCTCCGAAGCACACGAAGGAGGTTCTCTTCATCGCCATCACCTCGGAGTCCGAGGGTAGACGGAGAGTGTGAAAAATGCAAGAGTTTACGAAGGCGGAAAACGGGATCCGCGCGAGCTCAAGCGCCCTTGGAGAAGAAGCCCTTGAAGCCCATGACGAGCCTGTCGATGGGGCCGACCTCCTTCTCGTCATCGTCGCCGCTCAGCGAGATGTATTTGCTCGCGATCGGGTTGTCGGGATCCCACTTGAGGGCCTCTTTGAAGTGCTTCAACGCCGTGTTCTTGAGACCCGCCTTGAAGTATACGAAGCCGAGGTTGGCATGGTAGTCCGCGTTGTACCATTCCATCTGGATGGCCCTGCGGCAGGCGTCGCGCGCTTCATGGAGGCGCGTATTGAGCATTGCAAGGCAGAACCCGTACCAGCTGTGATAAGCCGGATTCGTCGGATCGTACTTGATAGCCGACTTGAAGAGCAGCGCCGCCTTGTCGAACCGGCCGCTCCGCATCGCCTCTTTGGCCTGGCCGAAGGAGAGCTGCGCCGAGCGGCGGTCCTTCTCCTGGATCACGGTCGTGTCCTTCGAGGACTTGCCCTTGCGCAGCGATTCGTCGTACGTCGCGCGCTTCTGCGCGTCGCTCAGCACGCTGTACGCCTCGTTGATCTGCTTGAAGCGGTCGCGGTTCTCGGGGGTGTCCCCCGCCGCGTCGGGATGGTAGAGCTTCGCCAGACGGAAATAGTTCCGCTTTATCTCTTCCACCGAGGCCGTCGGCCACACTTCCAGGGTCGAATAGAAATCAGCGCTCACGGTATGCTCCTCTACTTAGTGACTGGCTGCAGTTCGTGCAAGAGATTCACGGCGAGCTCGTTCTCCGGATCGAGCTCGAGCACCATCTCGAGGTTTCTCATCGATTCGTCCCTGAGGCCCTTCTCGTACAGCGCGAGCGCCAGGTTGAGCCGGGCCTTCAGATATTCTGGATGTATCTTGAGCGACGTCTCGAACTCGATGACGGCGTCGTCGGTCATCCCCCTGTTCGCGTAGGCGATCCCGAGGAGGTTATGAAGATCGGGGTAGTTCGGGCTCACGCTGAGCGCCTTCTTGAGCTCATTCGCCGCCGCGTCGTATTCACCGTTCTGGATCGCCTCGAGGGCGATCTGCTTGCTCACCTGCGCCGACGTCGGCTTCTCTTCGAGCAGCCTGCGGAAAAGAATGTCGCGCTCATCGCTCGACGATCCGAAGCGGATGAGGCGGATGAGGTCCTTGACCTGGTCGAGCAAAAAGGCCGGCGCCGTCGAGAGGCTCGTCTCGAGCGCCTCGAGCGCCTTGTCGTTCTCGCCCGTTTCGTGGTAGCTCTTCGCCAGCATGATCCGCGCCCTCAGGTAACCCGGATTGATCTCGAGCGCCTGGGCGAAGCATCCTCTGGCCTCGGTGATTTTCCCCATCGAAACGTACGTCGAGCCGAGGCTGTAATGAACGTCGGCATACCGCGGCTGGAGGGCAACGGCCTTCTCAAGAACACCCGCGGCCTCAGTGTGCTTGTTCTCCCTCGTGAGCTGCTTCGCGTACCCGATGTACGATTCGACCATGTACATCCGCATCAGCTCTTGATCCTGACCCTTCCCGTCGAGCGCGGCCCGCGAGCGGTGCGACTCGAATTCCTTGCACGCCCGCCGATAGTCGCCGTTATTGAAGTGCGTCAGGGCTCTCTTCAGCCCGCTCTTCGGGACGAATCGAACGAATCTCTCGACAAACATCGTTCCTTACCTGCCTTTGTTTCTTGTCGAATATGCCGGCTGCACAATGATCAGCATTGTGGACTGCATTAATCTGAGAGCAAACAGCGGGCCAAAAAAGGCGAAAGGACCCGTCAGCGAGGCGCGAGAGCGGTTATCCGTGGAACGAGCAGGCGGCTTTCGCGTTCCACGACCAGGTACGCCCGCGAGGCGTAGGTCGCCTTCACGCTTGCGGCGACGCGCAATTCGCATTTTGCAAGCGCCTCGGCGTCGGGGCAATCGACTTCGATGCGCCGGGCGAACTTGCCGAGCGGAAGGATGTAATCGGGGATGATCGTAAAGCGCGTCTTGCCGCGCCCGTCGACGAGGGTGAGCGTGATGTCCGAGTGCTCGGTGAGGAGGAAGGAAACGTCGACGCCGCAGCGTTTGCGCTGCGGATCGAAGACGAGGTTGTCCGCGTCGAAGCGCAGAAGGTCGGTGCCGATCCAGAAGTACTGCGCGCCCGCGCGTTCGTCGACGAAAAGCTGGCCGAAGCGGCGGTAGATCGTGATGCCCTTCGGCTCGTCGAGGCGCACGTCCCCCTCCCCGGTTCCGCCGATCGCCACGACGTAAGAGAGGTACCGGTCGAACTTGTGGATGAACCCGCGCGCGGGGTCGGTCACGTATACGTTTCCGTAGTAGTCGATCGCGACGTGATCGAAGGAGCCGCTCCCGCCGACGGCTGAGCGCCGGACGAGGCGGAGCGCGGTACCGTCGGGCGCGATCTTCCACACGCGCTGGCCGAGGCTGTCGGTGACGGCGAGGAAGTGCTCGGCGTAGTAGATCCAATCGTCCCCCTCGGTGACGGCGGCCACGGCGAACGGCTTGAACAGCTTCGCCCCGTGAAGCTCCGGCGTGAAGGATCGCACGAACGATCCGTCCGGCCGAAAGACCGCGATCCGGTCGTTCCCGGTGTCGGCCACGTAGAGAAGGCCGCCGGAGAGCGAAATCCCGGATGGCCCCAAGAGCGGCTGGTCGCCGGGAGCGCGGATCTCTCTCACCCAGACGAGCTGGTCGTTCTCATACCGGAGATGCGCGATCCGGTCGTTCCCCGTGTCGGCAACGAAGAGATCGCCCTCCTTGTCCCCGGTGAGGGCGAGCGGATTGCGGAACTCCATCGGTCCGGACCCGAGCTGTCCGACGATGCCGATCGAGGTGAGGCTCTTGTTGTAGATAATGTCGCTTGCGCCCGTATTGACCCCGTACACGGTCAGCTCGTCGTCGTCGTTCGGATTCGCGGGCTCGTCCTTGCTCAGAAGCTTGATGCAGAAAAGCCCTTCGGGATCCTTGAACTTCTCCCGGTACCCCGAGTATATGTCGAGGTGGAACTGGCTGACCTTGTGCAGGCCGAGGCAGTGCGTCCACGGAGGGCTGACGAGGGTCGTGGCGCCGGCGTCCGAAGCGCCCCGAGCAGGCGACGCCGCAAGAGCCAGCATGCAGCAAGGTATGAAGAG
>JBGPBA010000039.1:0-7640 GCA_041481005.1 Candidatus Krumholzibacteriia bacterium
CAGGATCTTCGACATCGAGGAGGAGCTCCGCGCTACCTATCCGAGGCTGTCGCTCCGAACGTATATCACGGATCTCCGCGACCGCAATCGCACGATGCGCATCGTTTCCGAATGCAGCCCCGACGTCATCTACCACGCAGCGGCGCACAAGCACGTTCACTTCATGGAGCGCGATCCGGCGGAGGCGGTCGGCAATAACATCGAAGGGAGCCTGAACATTATCGAGGCGGCCGAGTCGCGCGCAGTGGGCCGTTTCGTCTTCATTTCCACCGACAAAGCCGCCAACCCGCACGGAATCATGGGCGCGACGAAGAGGCTCATCGAGCTCTATATCCACTCGAAAAACAAACGGAGTCGCCCCCGCTTCATGACTGTCCGTTTCGGCAACGTGCTGGGAAGCACGGGGAGCGTTATCCCGCTTTTCCTCAGGCAGATCCGTCGCGGCGGGCCGGTCACGGTGAGCGATCCCCGGACGACGAGGTACTTCATGACGCTGAAGGAGGCTTGTCTCCTCGTGATCAGGGCCTCCCTCATCGGCCGGGGCGGAGAAACCTTCATTCTCGACATGGGAGAGCCGATCAACATCCTCGAGATGGCGCAGGACATCATCCTGCTCGCCGGGTACGAGCCGGAGACCGAGATCCCGATCGTCGTGACGGGGCTTCGCGACGGGGAGAAGCTCCACGAGGACCTCGTGGGGGCCGACGAGAAGCTCGTTCCGATCGAGGAAGAAAAGATCATGCTCGCCGAGCGAACGACCGACGTCCCTTCCGATCTCGAGGCGCAGATCGCCGCGCTCGTCAGGGCCGCGCGGAAAGGAAACGAGAAGCAGATTCTCGCCATTTTCTCGAGATTGATTCCCGGCTTCTCGGAAAGGCAAGCGGAGCAGGGGACCCCTCTCGGGAGCGCGGATTGCTGAGGAGCAGTTGAAAGCGGAGCTTGAAAACCCTTTGGAGCGCGGCGAGCTTCCCCACCTGGCCGATACGACTCCCGGCGCAACGTTCTTTCACACCGCTCCATGGCTCGACGCGCTCGAAGGCGCGTACGGGGGTTTTCGCGTCCGGTGGTTGACGCTCCGCGAAGCGGGGGCGCTGGTCGGCGCGATGCCGGTCGTCCGGTCCTCGCGCGGCCCCTTCCATCGTCTCCTTTCGCTTCCCTTCGGAACCTACGGCGACCCGCTCGCGCGGGACGCCGCTTCGCGGCGCGCCCTGCTCGAGGCGTTCTTCGAGATGGCGGCGAGGCCGCGATGCGTCGAGGCCTCGGCGAACCTCTTCGGCTCGGAGGGCCTCGGGGAGCCGCCCCGCGGCGTCCGGATGCGGACCGAGGAGTGCCGCCTCGTGTTTCTCGAGGGGGGCTTCGAGCAGGTCTGGGGCAGGGCGAGCAGCAAGCGGCGCCAGCTGAGCCGGCGCGGGGAGGAGGCCGGCGTCGTCGTGCGGCCGCTCGAGAACGAGGCCGAGCTGCGGCGCTTCCACGAAATCTACCGCGAGGAGTCGCGCGAATGGGGCGGGGTGCATCCCTATCCCGTCGAGCTTTTCCGTGCCCTCTTCGCCCGCCGCGCGGAAGGCGTGATCGTCTGGGGGGCGTTTCTCGATGACGCGCTCCTCGGCGCCCACATCGATTTTTACCGCGGCGACATGGCGCAAGCCTGGCAGGGAAGCATGACGGCGCGGGCGAAGGAATACGAAACGGGGGCCCTCCTCATCAAGAAGGCGATGGAGGAGGCGTGCCGGCGCGGGATGCGCGTCTTCAACCTCGGCTCGAGCGGCGGCAACGAAGGGATTCTCTTCTTCAAGGAATCGCTCGGCGGCGTCGAGCACCGGTACCAGATCTGGGAAACGGCGAAGAGCTGGTATCGGCTCGCGAGGAGGCGGTAGGCGATGCCGAGGTCGAAGATCGCGGAGAACACGATATTCCTCACGGTGGGCGGGGCCGCGAGCGTCGTCTTTACGCTCGTCCAGCTCTCGATCCTCAGCCGCTCGATGAGCGAGAACGATTTCGGGCTCTTCGTCGCGCTCCGCGGCTTCTCGCTCCTTCTCGGTACGGTGATGCTCGTCGGACTGCCGCAGGTTCTCGTGCGTTTTCTCCCGTCGTACCAGGCGCGCTGCGCCCCGCGCCGGGCGCTCGCCGTGTTCTTCGCGTCGACGGCCGTCGTGATCGTGATCGGCGCTCTTCTCTATGCGACCTCGGGCGCGTGGGAAGGCATCATTCCCGCGCGCATGCGCGGCCTCATGCCATCCTCCGCGGTCATGCCGTGGCTCGTTCTCTCGTCGATCACGCTGGCGCTCAAGCTGCTCCTCTACGGCGGGTTCAACGGCCTGCGGGAGATGAAGTTCCAGACGGTGTTCGAGTGCGGCTTCCTCGCGGTCTTCACCGCGTACATCATCTCGGCGCGGAGCCGTCTCGAAGTGGGTCCCCTCTTCGAGGTCATGTTCATCGCGAACGGCGTGCTCTTCCTCGCCGGGATCCCCGTCTACGCGCGGCACGTGTCGCGCCTCATGCGGGGGGAGGTTCAGACCGCCTCGTGCGAGGTCGTCCTGCCGAGCCTTGCGACCTACTGGGTCGGTTCGATCGCGCTGAGCGTCGTCGCGCTCGCCTTCAGCGACGTCGACCGCTTCGTCATGTCGTCCGTTCTCCCGATGGCCGCGGTGTCGCTCTTCCACGTCGCCTCGCGAGTCGACGTTCTCATCAAGCGATTCCTCGGCCTTCCGATCCTGGCCGCGCAGCCCGAGATCACGAGGGTATACGAGGAGGGGCGGTGGGGGGACATCGCGGGGAGGATCGGCCTTTTCACGAAAGGGTTGTTGATCGCGGCCCTCTTCTGCGTTTCGCTCTTCGCCGTTATCGGGAAGGCCGTCATCGTCGTATTGTCGGGGAAGGCGTACGCCGATTCGTACCCCATCGTCCTCATCCTCCTGCCGACCGTGCCGCTCGCGGCGGTGGCGGCGCCGCTCTTGGCGACGATGCGCTCTCTTCACTTCATGCGGTGGGCGGTCCTGTGCGATTTTCTCTGGATGGTGGTCTACTTCGGAACGTTCTTCCTCTTCGTGTCGGTCGTCGGCGTGAAGGGGATGGCGGTCGCCCAGCTTATCGCCTCGGCCGTCCAGACCTCGGCGGCGATAGTGCTCGCGCGCCGCGAGAAGTTCTTCGGCGGGGTGGGTTCGGGCCTCGGGAAGCCGTTCGTCGTGCTCGTCCTTCTCACCGCCGCCGGCATGCTCGTCACGCGGCAGTGGGGGGTATACGCCTCGGCGGTATGCTTGATGCTCGCGCCCTTCGCGGCGAAGCTCATCATCAAGCGGCTCGGCGTCTTCGAGCCCGGGGAGACATCTCAGATCCTCGGCCTCGTGACGGTGCCCGCCGGCAGGCGCGTCCTCGCGTGGCTTCTCTCGGCTGGTGAGCGATGAACGAGAGGAAGATACTCATGATTATCAACTTTTTCCCGCCGGCGGGAGGGGGAGGAGTTTATCGTCCGCTGGCTTTCGTCAAGTATCTCTCGCGGCTCTCCTGGCGGGTGACCGTGGTGACTCCGCAGCCGGGCGAGTTCTGGATATCGGACCCCGGCCTCGAGGCACAGGTGCCGCGTGAAGTTCGCGTCGTGAGGACCGCGTCCCTCTCGGGGCTCCGCCTGCTGCGGACGTTCCGGCCGGGGGCCGCAGTGGGCGCATCGCGGCGCTCGTCGCGCGGCTTCGGGGCGCTCCGGCGCCTCGGCGAGCACGTTCTCGTCCCGGACACCTACCGGGGATGGGTTCCCTTCGCCTCACGGGCGGCCGCGGAGCTCTGCGGTACGGAGCATTTTGACGTCGTCTACTCGACAAGCCCGCCCGACAGCTCGCACCTCGCGGCGCTTCCCGTCGCGCGGAGATTCGGCATTCCCTGGGTCGCCGATTTCAGGGACCCCTGGATCAATCTTCACCTGCGCAAGCCGCCGACCCCGCTCCATCGGATGATCCACCAGAGGCTCGAGGCCTCGGTCGCCGGGCGGGCGCTCCTGCTCGTGACGACGATCGCGCAAGAGGAGATGCTCCGCCGCGACTATCCGGGATGCCGGGTCGAGCGGATTCCGAACGGCTACGACGAGGAGGACTTCGCGGGGCTCGACGAGCGGCCGGCCGAAACGGGTCCCTTCACCGTCTCGCACGTCGGCATGCTCACCCTCGGCCGCAGCTCGCGGCCCTTTCTCGAGGGGCTCGACTTTCTCAAGCGGCGTTCTCCCGCGAAGGCGCAGGCCATGCGCGTCGTATTCATAGGCGCGCGGGAGTCGGCGAACGAGGAGTGGGTGAGGCGCCTCGGCCTTGGAGGAACCGTGACCTTCGAAGACAATCTCCCGCACCGCGAGGTCGTGAGGCGGGAGTGCTGCAGCCACGTGCTCCTTCTCGTCAAGCACGACGACGAGCGCTATCGGGGACTCGTCCCGGGGAAGCTCTTCGAGTATATCGGTGCGCGCCGCCCCATACTCGGCGTCGTGCCCGAGGGGGAAGCGGCGCGGATCATCAGGGAGCTCGCCCGCGGAGAGATCGCCCCGATCGACGATCCGGGAGGGATCGCGGACGCCCTCGAGCGAATGTTCGACCGCTACGCCGCCGGGGAGCTCGACCGGGCATATTCCCTCGGGGAGGTTCCGCGCTACTCGCGCAGAGCCGAGGCGGAGCGGCTCGGCGCAATCCTCGAGCGGCTGATCTCGGAGGGTCGATGAAACGGCACGATGCTCTCGTCGTTCTCGTCGCCGCAGCGGTCTTTGCCGCGGTCGTGCTGCCGCTTCGCGGGTCGATCGTGGACGACACCTATATCCATCTCCAGTACGCCCGCAACCTCGCCGCGACGGGTCAGCTCTCGTTCAACCGGGGGGATCCGACGTACGGCGCGACGAGTCCCCTCTGGGTGTTCCTGCTCGCCGCGGTCGACAAGGCTGGCGGCGATCTCGTCGCCTCCTGCCGGATCCTCTCGTGGCTCTTCGCCGTCGGATCGATCATTCTCGTCTACCGGGTCGCGGCGGCGCTCGGTGGGAGAGGGGCGGCCGCGTCGGCGGCCCTCCTGCTGGCCTGCGAGGCGTGGTTCGTCCGGTGGAGCGCGGTCGGGATGGAGACCTCCTTTGCCGTGTTCATGGTGTTGCTGGCGTTGGAGGCGGGGCTCGGCGCCGCTCGCTCCGCGCGGCGCGCCGCCCTCTTCGGGCTGCTTCTGTTCCTCGCGGTCCTCGCGCGGCCCGAGGCGCTCACGCTCGTCGCTCTCTCGATCGTCGCCTACGCGTTTTCGCCCGCGCCGCCGGCGCGGCGCTGGCTCCACATCGCCGTGTTCATCCCGCTCTTCGCGATCTGGCTCTTCGTCATTCACCGCCATACGGGCAGCTACTTTCCGCTCACGGCGGGCGCCAAGCAGGGGAGGCCCCTGCTTTCGGCGGCTCTGTTCGGGCGAGCGCTCGTGCCCGCCAAGATCATGGGCGCCACAATCCTCCTTCCCTGGCTCGCGCTCATCGCGGGGCTCGCCGCCTCGCTCGTGCGCGAGCGCTCGTTCACGTCGTTCTTTACCGCAGGGGAGGGCTCGCGCGCCGCGATGCGGCCGGGGGTGATCCTCATGAGCCTCTGGGTCTTCGCGCTGCCGGCGGCGTACGTCGTTCTCGATTTCCAGGTGCTTTCGCGCTACCTCGTTCCCGTCATCCCCTGCGCGATCGTTCTCGGCGTCGTCTCGTGGAAGAGGCTCTCGGCGCTCGCGTGGCGCGGGACCGGCGCGCGCAGAGCGGCGCTCGCGATCTTCACGGCGCTCGTCATGGTGCAGAGCGTCGTTTTCTACGCGAAGGTCGTCGTGCCGCCGACCGTGCAGTTCTCGAACGCGCTCAAGACGGTTCTCGTCGGCATGGGGGAGTGGCTCGCGGAACACTCCGCTCCGGATGCCCTCGTCGCCACGCCGGACATTGGCGCGATCGGTTTCACCTCGGGGCGCCGGATCCTCGATCTCGGCGGCCTCGTCACTCCCGAGATCAACGCCATGCGTCGCACCACCGACGTCGAGCTGATCATCGAGAACGGGCTGTACCTCGGGTTCAAGCCGGATTACCTCGTCGACCGGAGCCCCACGCCCGCGCGATTCGCGGGGAAGGTGATCCGCGGATACAGCTTCGTTTCGCTGCGTCAGGGGGAGCTCCCGAACCTCGGCATCAGGAAGCCCGAGCCCGTCGTCTACACCCTCTACCGCGTCGAACCCGTTTCGAAGGCGGGGGAACGGTGAAGATTGGCGAGCCGGTCATCCGCGGCTTCCGGCGAACAAGCTCCGCGCCGCCCTCGAGGAGGCCGGATTCACGGCCGCGAGCCCTCGTCGTCCTCGCGAGAAAGGGCTCGTGAGACCGCGTCCCGACTGCTCGGATCGAGCCTCTACCAGAGCCCCCAAAAATCGAGGACCGGGTACTAATATGGAGAAAACCTGCATGAGGCGCGAGGCCGTGCTGCGCCATTCTCTAACATTTTATCTCACAATAGGTTAGCGACCATTAAAAAAATGGGTGAGCCGAACATTTTGACTTGACACGTGGGAGGCTGTGGGATATCGTGGGGCAACCGGTATCGAAAGTGGGAAGACAGACCCCAGACAGCGCGGATTGCGGCACAAGAGGATCAGCAAATGGCCAACGAGAACTCTCAGAAGAACTCCCCCATTGATTTGAACGGCATCCAACGCTGCACGCTCGATGCGAAGAAGAGGCTCAAGGTGCCGGCGCCCTTCATCAATGCCTTTCCCGCCGAGGTATTCAAGACGGTCGTCATCAGCAAGGCGAAGGATCGCTGCCTCAACCTCTACACGAAAGAGGAGTACGAAGACATCAAGGCCGACCTCGCCAGCCGGCCCGCAAGCGCCGAGCGGCGCGAGATCATGCGCTTCCTCAGCATCGCGTCCACGTACCTCACGGTTGACGGACACGGACGCGTGCTGATCCCGCCCGATTTCCTCGCGATGATCGGCAACGCCAAAGAGCTCGTCGTGCTCGGCGTCGGTAAGCACATGGAGATCTGGAACGCCGAAGATTTCGATGAAATGTTCAAGCGCGCCGAGGAGACCTACCGCAAGAGCGACTTCGAACGATAGGACGTGGAGCATGAAGATCTATCGGACCGACAAGGGCGGTATTGGAATCTGGAAGCTCTCGGGTGTCGTGGGGCGCGACGATGCCGAGCTCCTCGTCAACAGTCTCTACGATTCGAAAGGCTCGAACCGTAGCTGCGTCATTCTCGATTTTGAGAACGTGAAGCATGTCGACTACCGAGCCTTCAACGTTCTCGAGGACGGTTATCCCGAAGGCGGGAAGGTTCTGCTGAGCGGATTGAGCGATTACGTGCTCGGCATCTTCGCCTTCGTCACGAAGAGAAACGTCATCGCGGTATACCCGGATTGGAAGAAAGCGTTCAGATATCTCACCGTCGAGCGCGGGAAGCTCGGCTCGCCGGTGGCTGCCGGTTCGCCGGGCAGTGAATGACATGCGTAATGGCTCCCGAACTCCATACACCAGTGATGGCCCAGGAAGCGGTGAGGCTGCTGCTCGCGAAGGATCGCGGCCTCTTCGTGGACGCGACGGTCGGAACGGGAGGCCACGCGGAGCGGCTTCTGCGGGAATCGTCGAGCGGAGTGCGGCTCATCGGAGTCGACCGCGATCCGCGGGC
>JBGPBA010000040.1:0-7523 GCA_041481005.1 Candidatus Krumholzibacteriia bacterium
ATCAGTAGAGGTCGTAGACTTTGTCGATATGTTCAAAAGGCCGTCATCCCGTTCGCTCTGAAGTCCCTTCGGGCGAGTGCGCCTGTTGAAAGGGGTGTGGACGGCGGCCTCCGGCGGCGCCCCGTTTCCCACAGGAGGCGTTATCACACGGCCGCCCACAGCGCGCGTTGTTGATAGTGTGGGAATCGAGTGAAACCGGCATCGGCTCATGACAAAAGCTCTTCCTCGATCGTCTGGACTCTCCGGCTGAGAGCGGCGTCTCTCTTCGTCACCTCAGCGATCTTTTTGCACGCGTGGAGCACGGTGCTGTGGTCTCGCCCCCCGGTCTTTTTCCCGATCTCGGCGAGCGAGAGGTCGGTGAGCTTTCTCGCGAGGTAGATCGAGACCTGCCGCGCGAGAACGACCTTCGCGATCCGCGTCTTCGCGCGGAGACTGTCGAGGGGGATGTCGAAGTGCTGCGCCACGGTCTTCTGGATGGTCGCGATCGTTACCTTTCTCCTGCCCGGGGACGTGACGATCTCCTTGAGGGCCTCGTGCGCCATGTCCGCGTTGATTTCGGAGTTGGTGAGGCTCGAGCAGGCGAGGACCTTGATGAGCGCGCCCTCGAGCTCGCGAATGTTGCTCTTGACCGCCCCGGCGATGAACTGGACCACCTCGTCGGGGATTTCGATCCCCTCCTTCTCGACGCGCTTGTGGAGTATCGCGATCCTCGTCTCGAGGTCGGGCGGCTGGATGTCCGCGATGAGCCCCGAGACGAAGCGCGAGATCAAGCGCTCCTGGAGCGTCGACATTTCGTTCGGCGACCGGTCGCTCGTGACGACGATCTGCTTGTTCGCGTTGTGGAGGGTGTTGAAGGTGTAGAAGAACTCTTCCTGCATGGTCTCTTTCCCCGCGATGAAGTGAATGTCGTCGATGAGGAGCGTGTCGATGGTCCGGTAACGCTCCTTGAACTCGTGCGTCGAGCCGATGCGGATCGCATGGATGAGCTCGTTCATGAACTGCTCGGCCGAGACGTAGCAGACCCGCATCTTCGGGTGCCGGGCGACGATCTGATGCCCGATGGCCTGAATGAGGTGGGTTTTGCCGAGGCCGACCCCGCCATAGACGAAAAGCGGGTTGTACGCCCGCGCCGGCTTGCTTGCGACGGCGAGGGCCGCGGCGTGGGCGAGCCGGTTCCCGCTGCCGACGACGAACTCGTCGAAGGTGTACCGGCTGTTGAGCTGGAGGTGGTGCGGGAGCTGCACGGTTTCCGTGACGACGATGTCCCTCGCGGTCTGCGCGGCCGGCGAGGTGACCCGCGGCCGGGGCCGAGCCGAGACGAGCTCGATCGTCGCTCCCTCGCCCAGGAGCTGCCGCGCGGCGTACTCCATCCTCTCCTTGTGGTGCGCGTAGAGGAAGTCGACGAAGAAGGGGTTCGGGCCCTCGACGACGAGGCGCACCCCGTCGCAGCTCAAGAGCTTCGTCGGCGCGATCCACGTCTGGAAGCTCTGTGGATTGACGAGGGTAGCCACCACCTCAAGGATGGCTTTCCAAAGCTGCTCCAGCTTTTCGTCCATCGTACGGCCAAAAAAGAAGTGCGAGTCCCGAAAAACACTCGGAATCTTCCCCGAGAGAATAGAGATTCCCCCTGCGGAGATTCCCCGAATCCCTTCCAATGGCAAGTTTTTCCACAATTGTGGAAAACTTCCCAATTCTTTCAGCTTCAACTAACTCGGCGGGTAATATGTTACAAATCTAGAGCGTTTTTCCACATATGCTATACTGTCAAGGGCGCCTAGATGTAATTCAGTGGTAACCTTCGCTCATAGGGGAAACGCCCCCTCATCCCGCGCGGGCGATAATCTATCATAGGCCCCAGGTCATATCAAGGGAATTCTGTACACGAGGGGAAAAATTTTATAACCCATTGCCACGACAACAATTAAAAAGCGTGCCAAGTGCGCGGGTGTGGGAAAAATGATCTCGGGTCGTCCCGAGGCCCCCGAGCGCGTACGTAACCGGAAAATTACGAAAGAGATAGAATTTTTCGATACAAAGCCCTTGACAAGCATTATGAACTTTTCTATCCTATTCCGATTTTGTATAATAGGGGGCATCAAAGGGACCGGTCGAACCGGGAGCATGAACCTCGAGGAAGGAGCGGCGATGAAACGCACATACCAGCCGCATAATACGAGAAGGAAAACGACACACGGATTTCGGAAGCGTATGAGCACCAAGAACGGTCGAATGGTTCTGAAAAGGAGGAGAGCGAGAGGGAGAAAGCGCCTAGCGGTCTGATCGCGAGACGGGGCCGTATGGCAGCAAAAACACTCAGAAGCAATAAGCAGTTCCGTCTTGTTTATAGCGAAGGTGAGAAGGAAGCCGGGAAGAAGGTCATCGTTTACTATCTCGAACGCGAGAGCGACGGCCTGCATCCCGGGTTCGTAGCAAGCAGAAGAATAGGAAAGGCCTGCCAGCGAAACAGGGCGAAGAGGCTCATGCGGGAAATATTCAAAAAGCTCGAGCACCGAATTGTCGCGAGGGATCTTTGGATTGTTTTCATCGCCTCTTTCAGCCCGCGGGAAAACACGTATCAGGAGATATTGGAAGACGTGGAACGCTCGCTCGGTCGAGCGAAACTCCTATCGATGAACGGATGATTTCGAGGATACTCACGCAGATCGGCCTTGCGGCTTTGCACATATACAAAGTGGCGGTTTCGCCCTGCCATCCGCCAGTCTGCCGCTTTACGCCTTCCTGCTCTCGGTACGCCGAAGATGCGCTGCGCCGGCACGGCCCGTTTCGCGGGACGGCGATGGCGATCGGACGGCTCCTGCGTTGTCATCCGTTCTCGCGAGGCGGGTTCGACCCCGTGCGCTGACCTCGAGTCGGCCCCGCCCCTTCTGCGCGAACACTCACGGCCCGGCTTCCCACGCGAAAGGAAAGCATGGATAAGAGATCGATCCTCGCGATCGCCGTCACGTTTCTCGTGCTGCTCTTGTGGCAGGCGGTATTCATCGCGCCGAAGCAGCGCGAGGTCCAGCGCAAGCAGGTGGCGCAGCTGATGGAGAAGAAGCGCGCCGATTCGCTCGCCGCCGTCGCGCGGGGAACGGCTCGCGAGGAAACGCTCGCCACGGCGGCGAAACCTGCGCCGCGCGCGGCCGAGGCGACGCTCGCGGCCGCCGGCGAGAGCGCGTTTTTCTTCCCCGGAGCCGACACCGTCGGCGGGGCGACGATCACGATCGTCACGGACGACCTGATAGCGGTACTCTCGAGCAGGGGCGCCGAGCTGCGGCGCATCGCGCTCCGCCATTTTCTCGAGAAGAACAAGAAGGCCGTCGAGATCATCCCGGCCGGGAAAGCCGGGGGCTTCGGCGTGAGCTTCCTGAGAGACGGCGCGTGGCAAGGCCTCTCCCGCCTCGCCTTTGACGCCGCCGTCGACGGGAGCGCGGTGAAAGACAGCGCCGAGATCGCCCTCGGGCCGGGGAAAGACTCGGTCACGGTCGTTTTCAACAGAAAGGGGTCATCGGGAGAATCTATCGAGAAGCGGTACACGTTCCACAAGACCGGGTACGCGATCGGTCTCGCCGTCGCCATCGACAGGGAGGGCTCGCTCGCGAGCTCGAGCGCGTACGCGCTGGGCTGGACGTGCGGGATGGCGGGCACCGAGCCCGACAAGCGCGGCGACCTCGCGAAGTTCGCCTCGCTCGGCATCGTCGGGGCCGAGCTATACAAGGTGCCTCTCTCCAAGTTCTCGAAGGAGCCGGCCAGGAGCTTTGACGGCACCGTCGTCTGGGCCGGCGCGCACAGCAAGTACTTCCTGAGCGCGATCATCACGCGGCCGGGCGCGCGCAGCACGGGGACGCTCACCCTGCGCGGAGACCGCGCCACCGACTACATCGGCTATTCGATCGGGTATCCGTTCAGGGGCGACCCGCGGCGCGTCGAGGACTCGTTCACGGCGTACGTGGGGCCGCTCGACATGCAGCTCCTCAAGTCGTACAACGCGGGCATCGAGAAGGCGGTCGACCTCGGGAAGCTGCGCTTCTTCAGCGTCTTCATTCTCAAGTTCATGATGTGGATGAAGCGCTACATCCCGAACTACGGCGTCATCATCATCATTCTCTCCGTAATGACGAAGCTCCTCTTCTACCGGCTCACCCACAAGAGTTTCAGATCGATGAAGGACATGCAGCGCATTCAGCCGAGGATGAAGGAGCTTCAGGAGAAGTACAAAGACAACCGCGCGAAGCTGAACGAAGAGATGATGAAGCTCTACAAGGAGGCGGGGGTCAATCCGCTCGGCGGCTGCCTGCCCCTCCTTCTTCAGATGCCGGTGTTCTGGGCCCTGTTCAACGTATTGAGCAATACGATCGAGCTCCGCAACGCGCCGTTCGCGGGTTGGATCAGCGACCTGTCGTCCCCCGACGTCCTCTTCAGCTTCGGCGTGACGATCCCCTTTCTGGGGAGCAACTTCCACCTCCTGCCCATTCTCATGGGCGTGGCGATGGTGGTTCAGACGAAGCTCGGCGGATCGCCGACGGGCGACGGGACCCCCGCGGCGGCGCAGACGAAAATGATGAATTTCCTCATGCCCATTCTCTTCACGGTGATCTTCTACAGCATGCCGTCGGGGCTCGTCCTCTACTGGTTTGTCAATAACGCGCTTTCGATCGTTCAGCAGTACTACGTGCAGAAGCAGGTCGAGTCGGAAGACGCCTTGAAGCTCGCCGGAGTACAGGTATCGGGAAGTACCGCGGCCGGAGCCCCCGTATCGGAGGGCGCGTCGGGCCGCGCGGGGAACGATCCATCGTCCCCGGGCAAGAAGGGCAAGCGTCGAATATCGCACTGAAAGGCGGGATACCATATGGCAAGACCGGAACGTCAAAAGGAACAGGAAGAGGTTCGCAAGGACAGCATCGAGGCGACGGGCAAGACGGTCGAGAAGGCGCTCGAGAAGGCACTCGAGGCGCTCCATGCGCGCATCGACGAGGTCGAAATCAAGATCATCGACCCGGGGCAGAAGGGCGTGCTCAGCATATTCGGCTCGCGCGACGCGAAGATCCGGGTCGCGAGAAAAAGCTCGGGCGGGAGCGTCGAGGAGGTCGTCGACGAGGTGGCGCGCGCCATCATGGAATGTCTCGACGTCAACTATCGGATATTCAGCGAAGAGAAGGAAGGCACGGTCTACGTCAACGTTGAAACGGCGGGCGTCGACGGGCTCCTTATCGGGCGCAAGGGCGACACCCTCAACTCGCTTCAGCACCTCGTGGGGAGGGTCGTGTCGAAGAAGCTCGGCGGCTATCAGCGGCTCATGCTCGACGTGGGCGGCTACCTGAGGAACCGTCATGAGATCCTGAAGCAAAAAGCCGTCAAGGCCGCGGAGAAGGTCAAGAAAACGAACCACGAGGTGGCCCTCGAGCCGATGAAGGCCGCCGAGAGGCGAGTCGTGCACATGGCGCTGGCCGAGATCGAGGGCATCACAACGTATACGGTCGGAAACGGAGACTTGAGGAAGGTGTGCGTCTCTCCGGTGCGTCCCGATGAAGGAAGGCGGCAGACGAACCGCTGACGTGCCATGGAGGGCGATACCATTGTTGCTCTGAGCACTCCGCCCGGCGAGGCCGGCATCGCGGTCGTGCGCGTTTCGGGCCCCGAGGCGATTTCCATCCTTGGTGAGCTGACGCCGGGGTCGCGCCGGCTCGCCCCCCGCAAGATCTACAGGAAAATCCTGAGAGATCTCACCGGCGAGCCGATCGACGAGGCGCTCGTTTTCGTGAGCCGCGCCCCCGCGAGCTACACGGGCGAGGACATGGTCGAGATATCGTGTCACGGCGGCATGCAGGTCGTGGCCGATCTTCTCGAGGAGATCGTCAGCCGCGGCGCGCGGATCGCGGCCCCCGGCGAGTTCACGAAGCGCGCTTTTCTCAACGGCAGAATCGATCTCTCGCAGGCGGAGGCGGTGGCCGATCTCATCGCGTCCGAGACGAAGCTTCAGCGGCGCCTCGCCGTCGAGCACCTCGAGGGGAGCTTGTCGCGAACGGTGCGCGAGCTCGAGGAGAGGCTTCTCGAGGAGCTCGCGCTCGTCGAGGCCTCGATCGATTTTGTGGAGGAGGAGATTCCCTCGTTCACTCCCGAGGCGGTGGGTGGTGTCATGAGCGAGGTTCGAGGAGCGATCGCTCATCTCCTCGAATCGGAGGTGGCCGGGGGAAGGCTTCGCCGGGGGCTCCGCGTGACGATCCTCGGGCCGCGAAACGCCGGGAAGAGCAGCCTCTATAACGCGCTCATCGGCGAGGAGCGGGCGATCGTCTCTCCTGTTCCGGGCACGACGCGGGACGTTTTGCGGGAGAGGATTCACATTGGGGGGTTTACGTGCTTCCTCGAGGACACGGCGGGGATTGCCGAGGCGCAAAGCGAGATTGAGGCCGCGGGGATCCGGATGGGCAGGGATGCGGCCGGACGCGCGGACTTCATCCTCTTCGTGGTCGACGGAAGCGTCGAGGCGGCGCGCGAGACGTCCGAAGAGATCCGCCGCATGGACCGGAGCAAGGTCCTCTGTGTCCTCAACAAGGAGGATCTCGGGCTCAAGCTTACGCCCGAGGAGGCGCGTGAGACACTGGGCGTGGAGAGCGCGGTCGCGGTGTCCGCGCTGAGGCGAGAAGGACTCGAGGCGTTGAGAAGGTGGATCGTCTCGAAAGCGGTCGAGGGAGCAGCCGGCGAGATGATGAGGGAGCGCATCGCGGTCAACTCCAGGCAGGCACAGGCGCTTCGCGAAGCCGATGGGGCGCTCGCGAGGCTGGAGGCGCTTCTCGCCGAGGGCGCGCCGCCAGAGATTGTGAGCCTCGAGATGAGAGCGGCGGCCGAGGCGTTGGGAAAGATCAGCGGCCGGTCGGTGGCGGAAGACATTCTCGATACGATATTCAGCAGGTTCTGCATCGGTAAATAGGCCGTGGTACGCGTTAACCTATTGATGTATAATACTATACGCGCATTTTAATAATAATTATGATTGGACGAGATTCTATGAGAGCGGACATAATCGTCATCGGTGGTGGCCATGCGGGTTGTGAGGCGGCGCTCGCCGCCGCCAGGCGCGGCTTCGCGACCACCCTCGTGACTCTCAACAAAGCCGACATCGCGAGGATGCCGTGCAACCCCGCGATAGGGGGGCTGGCAAAAGGGCAGCTCGTGCGCGAGGTTGACGCCCTGGGCGGAGAGATGGCGCTGGCCATAGATGAGACGGGCATCCAGTTCAGAATGCTGAACCGAGCGAAAGGCCCGGCTGTATGGTCCCCCCGCGCCCAAGCCGACAAGAAGGCTTACCACGACAGGATGCTTCAAGCAATCGAGCGCCAGGAGAACCTGGCCCTCGTCGAAGGCGAGGCGACGGCGATCGAGGTCGATGGCGGAAAGGTCGCGGGAGTCTCAATGAAGGGCGGTGCGAGGCTATCCGCGAGAAAGGTCATTCTGGCGCTCGGCACCTTCCCGAACGGCCTCATTCACATCGGCGAGGAGAGCTTCCCGGGAGGAAGAGAGGGCGA
>JBGPBA010000041.1:0-7424 GCA_041481005.1 Candidatus Krumholzibacteriia bacterium
CTTCCTTGCCGTCTCCCCGCGCGGCACGAGGACGCTTCGCTTCGTAAATTACTTCGGCGAGCAGCGATTCGGGTCGGCGCGGCACGGGCGCGGGTTCGCCGCGCGGCATCTCATCAGGGGAGAGTTCGAGGAGGCGCTCAAGCTCATCATCGCGACGCCGAGTCGGAAGGATTCGCATGAGAGCAAGCTCGTCAAGCGGACGCTCGAAGCGAATTGGCGCGGGTGCACGGAGCTCGCGACAATGCTCCCCAAGGGCCCGGACAAGAGCCCGGCGAGGCGCCTGCGCGCCTCGAACATCGAGTCACGCTCGGCCTTTGCCGCGCTGCCTTCATTCATTCAGCGGATGACGGTCGAGGCCTACCAGTCGTGGCTGTGGAACGAGATCGCGCGCCGCGTCGTCGCCGAGAGGTGTGCAGCGCCTTTTATCGGCATTTCGACGAAGTTCGGTCGTCTCGCGTTCCCTCGAGGCGCCGAGCTGCCAGGGGCGATCGCCGATCTCGTCATTCCGCTGCTCTCGTCGAAGAGCTCTCTCGAGGCGCCATGGCGATCGGCGACCGAGGAAGTTCTCGGCTCCGAGGGGATCAAGATCGGCGAGCTGCGCGTTCCCGGCCTTCGCGCACCTTACTTCGGCGCGGTCCCCCGGGCCCTGTTCGTCGACGCGACGGAGTTTTCCCTTGGCCCGCTCGAGCACGACGAATCGATTGAGGGAAAGCGGATGTTCAAGAGGAGGCTGAGATTCTTCCTGCCGCGCGGGTCGTACGCCACGGTGCTGCTGCGAGCGCTCGGCGGCGAGGCTCGCGGCTCGTCATGAACTCGGCGCCGCCCGCCAATACGCCGCGCGCGAATCGGCGCCGCCTTGCTCAGAGCACCTTGGCGTAGATGACCTTGTCGTCCCCCGGCGCGTAGAAATCGGGCAGCAGGCACCCGAGGCCGTACCCGAGCGATTCATAGAAGGCGCGGGTATCCTCGTACTGGGCCTTGTATGACGTGTCTATGTAAATGCGGGTACCTCCCAACCCACCGATCCTCTTCTCCGCCTCCCGCATGAGGGCCTTGCCGAGACCCTTTCCCTGGAATTCGGGGTGAACGGCGATCCAGTAAAGGTTATAGCTCGATACGGTGCACGGAATCGGTCCGTGGCAGGCGTAGCCGATCATCCGCCCCGCCTGCTCGGCGAATAGAAAATGATACCCGCTCGCCGCCGCGCCCTTCGCGATGTTCTCCTGGACGAGCTCGACGGCGACGGGTATCTCCACCGCCGAGAAGTAGCCCGTCGCCTCGACGAGCGCCCGCACCGTCTCGCCGTCCCCGGGCCGCACGTTCTCGCGGAACGACACCCCCGGGATGCGAACAGGGGTCTGTTTCGTCTCACTCATTTCGATATTTCCCCCGGCGACGGATCGCGTCGCCCGCGCACCGCGTCTTCGACAATTCTCCGCACCATCGCATCGTAGCTCACGCCCCCGCGGCCGGCCGCCGCCACGAACCCCGAGTCCGGCGATATGCACGGATTGGCGTTGATCTCGAGGATGTAGGGTCGCCCTTTCGCGTCGACCCGGTAGTCGACCCGCGCGTAGCCGCGCAGGCCGAAGACATTCCAGCACGTGAGGGTGAGCTTCCTCAGTTCGTCGATGACCGGGCCGTCCTCGGCGGAAAATTCGAAGGTTCGCGGGGTGCCCCGGTACTCGAACGACTCCTCCTCCCACTTCGCCTTGTAGCTCACGATCTTCGGCTTCCCCTCGGGGAAATCGATGAACTCGATCTCGGCGAGCGGCAGGACCTCGGGCCCGCCGGGACCCGCGAGAACCGAGATGTTGAACTCTCTGCCGTCGACAAAGGCCTCGGCGAAGCAATCGCCCCGCAGCCGCGACGCGCGCTCCCCCATGAAGCGCCGAAGCGTCGCCTCGTCGGCGCCTCGCACGACGAGGTCGTCGTCGATCCCGAAGGACGCGTGCTCCCAAACCGATTTCACGATGAAATCCGCTTTCTTCGTCCGGCGATGCCTGCGCGGCACGATGGACGACATCGCCCCGTCCGGCCACGGACCGACCCAGTCAGGCGTCGGGAGCCCGGCCCCTCTGAAACGCTCTTTCGCGAGAATCTTGTGAGAGCTGAGGAAAAGGGCCTCCGCGGGCGACCCGGTGTACGGAACGCCCGTCGCGTCGAGCATCGAGGGAACGAGGAAGATGAGTCTCCCGTGGCCTTCGAGCGATTCGACGAGGTTGAAGACGACGGCCGGCTTGAGCGAGCGCAGCTGCTCGAGGACACCTGCGAGATCGAGCGTGCAGGGGATGCGGGAGGCCTCGTGGCCGAGATTCGCGAGCGCGGCCGACACCGAATCGACCTGGACGAGCACGTCGAGCTCGTCCGTCGCCGCGTTCTCGGCAACAGCGTTAAACAGAATCGCGACGCGCATGACCTCTCACCGGCACGAGTGTTCGATCGCCCGTTCCGCGCGTGAGAGCGCGGAGCGCAGAATGCGGTCTATGAGCTTCACGTAGGGCACGCCGATCTTGCCGCACAATATCGGCAGATCCGAATGCGTGGGATGGAGCCCGGCGAGCGGGTTCGCCTCGAGGAACTGAGGCGCACCGCTCGCGTCGCACCGCAGGTCGACGCGGCCCGCGTCGCGACACCCGAGGATACGCCACGAAGCGAGAGCGATCTCCTCGGCTTTGGCGACGACGGGGTCGTCCTTGGCGCGCACGAGAATATAGTCGACGAGCTCCTCGCACTGCTCCTTGTTCACGTATGAGTATACGTCGTTCTCCGCTCCGGGGCGAAGCCCCATCTCGAGCGTTCCGACCGCCTCGGCGCGGTCTCCCGTGCCGAGCATGCCCACGGTGAATTCGCGTCCCGGGAGAAAGGCCTCAACGAGAACCTCCTGCCGGTAATCCCTGATGAGCGACTCGCAGAGCGGCTCGAGCGCCGCGCGATCCCTCACGATCGAGCGAGACGTGATGCCTTTGCTCGTCCCCTCTCCGACCGGCTTCACGAAGTACGGCGGCTCGAACCCGACGCCCCGCGCGTCGGCGGCCCCTTCGACGAGAGCGAACTCGGGCGTCGGAAGGCCCGCGTCGCGCACGACGCGCTTCGTCATTCCCTTGTGCAGGGTAAGCGCCATCACCAGGGGGTCGGAGAATGTGTAGGGTATCCCGTAGAGGTCGAGGATCGCCGGCACCTGGGCCTCGCGCCCGATCCCACGCAACCCCTCGGCGATGTTGAACACGAGGTCCCAGCGGTCCCCCTTGGCGAGGCGTTCGACGAGCGCGCGGCCGCTTCCGATGCGGTCGGTCTCGAGTCCGAGCTCCCGGATCGCCTTCTCGAGGAGATCGATCGTCTCCTCGCGGTCGAATTCGGCCGTTTCCTCCTCGCCGTAGCCGGCCGCCAGGTACTCGGCCCGGAGGTCGTAGGTCAGTCCGATTCTCATCGGTGCGCCGCTCCCTGTCTCGTCCTCTACACCGTCACCAGTTCCTCCCGCAGGAGCGGATCATGGTACCGGTAGATTGTGCCTTCGTAGTTCCGCAGAAGCAGGTACTCGCCGTCTCTCCCGGCCACGTAGTCGGGCATGACGGGAATCTTGCCGCCGCCGCCGGGGGCGTCGATGACGAAGGTCGGCACCGCGTAACCGCTCGTGAAGCCGCGAAGCGCGCGGATGATGTCGAGCCCTTTCTCGACGGAGGTGCGGAAGTGCGTCGACCCGTAGATCGGATCGCATTGATAGATGTAGTACGGCCGCACCCTCATCGTCATGAGCTTCCGCACGAGCTTCTTCATCACCCCGGCGTCGTCGTTGATGCCCTTGAGGAGCACCGTCTGCGAGCCGAGCGGAATGCCGGCGTCGGCGAGCTGCGCCGTGGCGCGGGCCGCCTCGCTTGTGCACTCGTCGGGGTGCGTGAAGTGAATGCTCATCCAGAGCGGGTGGTGCCGCCTGAGCATGCGGGTGAGCTGCGGCGTGATGCGCTGCGGCATCACGACCGGCGCCTTCGTCCCGATTCGAATGATCTCGACGTGCGGGATCCGCCGGAGCTCGGTGAGAACCCAGTCGAGCCGTTCGTCGCTCAGCGCGAGGGGCTCTCCCCCCGAGACGAGCACGTCCCTGATCTCGGGATGGCGCCGTATATAATCGAACGCCCTCTCGAGCCGCGCCGCCGCGGGGTGAATGACCCCGTGGCCCACGACCCGCGAGCGCGTGCAGTAACGGCAGTACGTCGGACAGAAATCGGACACGAGAAGCAGCACCCGGTCGGGGTACCGGTGAACGAGCCCCGGCACCGGACTCATCTCCTCCTCGGCGAGCGGGTCGCCCGACTCGCCGGGGGAGTGAACGAACTCCTGCGTGCACGGCAGGACCGCCCGTCGAAGGGCATGGCACGGATCGTCGTGCGAGAGGAGGCTCATGTAATACGGCGTGAGGCCCACAGGCAGCATCGAGCCCCCCTGCTCGATCGCCGTTCGCTCGTCCGTCGAGAGGGCGAGGATGCGGTCGAGTTGGGCGAGATCCTGGATCATGTTTCGGATCTGCCAACGCCAATCGTTCCAATCCCTATCGCTCGCTTCGGGGAAGAACGCGCGCCGGAAAAGCCTGAGCCGGGCGCTCGAATTCGGGCGCCGGGTCACGAGAGGCTTATAGCCGGCAGTTCGGCGATGCGGAACGATATCTATGTCGGGAAGGTTTTGTCCATCGAAGAGCGGACCAAAGTAGGGAGATATATGGGGAGGATGATCCTCACCTTTGTCCGTACTAGTGACATCGGTAGCGTGATGCGTCGAACCGTGCGTGTCCATCTACTACTCCCTCCATCTGACTTCGGCCGTGAGGCCGCGTGCTGAACGTGTATGTCGATCCTGAAACGATACGAGCGTCAAAGCCTGCTGTCGTGGGAGCCGTCCCCGCGCTCGTGGGTAGCGGCTTGAGCAGGCATCCCATCGCGATTCTCGGTAGCTTGCTTGTTCTCATGGTTCCTCCTCCAGATTCATATTGGTTGCAATATATACAATCGATCCCGATTTTCAATCAACGTTTTTCTGCATCCTCATGAAAAATTCTTGCAGGCCTCCGACGGCGGTCCGCCGGCATCCGCTGCGCGGTCCGCCGGGGCGGGACCACGCCCCCCCGGCGAGACCCCTTTTTCGGCCCTCAGCATATAGCGGACCAGTCGCGCACTCATGGCTCAGAATGACCGCAGCCAGAGCCAGACCGCCGCCGCGCGCGGACTATGTCCCCGGCGCCCTCCCGTATGTCTTCGTCGTATCGGCGAGCGCTTCGGCGACCTCGGGGCCGAGCTGATCGGCCTCGAGCCTCCATTCCCAGTTGCCCTGCGGGATCGCGGGACGGTTCATCCGGGCCTCCTCGCCGAGGCCGAGGACGTCCTGCATGGGGATGACCGCGGTATCGGCGACCGACATCATGGCGAGGCGGATGAGCTCGCGGTGGAAGGCGTCGGAGAAGACCTCTCTGCCCAGGTACTGAAAAAGACGGAGCCGGCTCTTTGGGGTCGATTCCTTCTCGAACCAGCCTCGCGCCGTGTTGTTGTCGTGCGTGCCGGTGTACACAACGCAGTTCTTGACGTAGTTGTGCGGAAGGTACGGATGCTTCGCCGGCTCGGAATCGAACGCGAAGAGCAGCACCCGCATCCCGGGAATATTGAACCGATCCATGACCTCTCGCACGTCGGGAGTGATGACCCCGAGGTCTTCGGCGACGATCGGGAGCCCGGGAAATCTCTTGAGGAGCGCCGAGAGAAAATCCGCCGCCGGCGCCTTCACCCAGCTCCCGTTCACCGCGGTCTTCTCCCCCGCTGGCACCTCCCAGCAGCCGACGAGCCCGCGGAAGTGGTCGATGCGCACGACGTCGAAGCAGGCGAGGTTGTGGGCGATACGATCGAGCCACCAGCGGAAGCCGCTCGCCTTGATCGCGTCCCAATCGTAGACCGGATCGCCCCAGAGCTGGCCGGTCGTGCTGAAGTAATCGGGTGGAACACCCGAGAGATACGCGGGCTCGCCTCTCTTGTCGAGCTTGAAGAGACGCCGCTCGGTCCATACCTCGGCGCCGTCGTAGCTCACGTAGATCGGGACGTCGCCGATGAGCTGAACCCCCGCGCGATTGCAGTGCGCCCGCAGGGCGTTCCACTGCCTGAAGAAAAGGAACTGGAGAAATTTCTCCTTCTCGATCTCGACGGCGAGCCGGGAGCGCGCCTCGCGAAGGCTTTTCTCGTCGCGATCCCGGAGCTCATCGGGCCACTCGTTCCAGGGCAAGCCTCCCTGGCTCCGCTTGAGGACGACGAAGAGCGCGTAGTTGTCGAGCCAGGGAGCCTCGGTCTGCGAGAAGACGTCGTACTCGTCGCGGCGCCAACCGCTCGAGCGGAACCTCTCGAAGGCGCGCTGGAAAAGCCTCTCCTTGTACTGCGCCGCGCCGGGATAGCTGCAGCGCCCCCGCGGAAAGGCCGGCACCGAACGCACGTCGTCAGCCGACAGGAGCTCATCCTCGGCGAGCGACTCCGGGCTGATGAGAAGCACGTTCCCGGCGAAGGCCGAAATGCTGCTGTAGGGTGAGTTGCCGCGGGCGCCATCGGTGGGGTTGAGCGGCAGGACCTGCCAGACGCTCTGCTTTGCCCGCGCGAGGAAGTTCGCGAACCGGTGCGCCGACGGCCCGAGGTCCCCGATCCCGTACGGCGACGGAAGAGACGTTATGTGCAGGAGTATGCCCGACGCCCGATTGCCCATAGACCGTGATTATATGATGAGCTGCCCGAATTGACACAGGGGAAAAATGGGGAAAAAGGGAGGGCCCGACCTCGGGCGCCCGCGCCTCGGCCCCCGGCGCCCGCTTGGACCGGGTGTGCGCGTCAACGGGGACCGAAGAGACCCTTGATGGCGCCCCAGGTCGTCTTCTTCACGGCGACCGATCCGCACGCCGCGGGATAGGCACCGGTGAGACCGCAGACGACCTCTTCACCGTCGCTTCGGACGATGCAGGGAGAATCGGACCTCAGGAAGAGATTCCCCGAGGCGGGCGTGCCGCAGAATCGGGGGTCGAGAAAGAAACAGGTGCCGTCGTCGACCGCGCCGGCAGGCAGCACGTTGGTCACCGCATTCCCGTACACGTCGCTGCAGCCGAGCACGGCCGAGCTCTGAGAGATCGCGAATGGCGGCCCGCCGTTGTTGAAAGCGACGATCGCGCTCCGCCGACGCACTGCTCTGGGCGAGGGCGCAAGGCGCCGGCACCCCCGCGCCTGCTGCAACCAAACACACCGCTAGAAGTCGCCGGCACCGAACTTCGCAATGAATCGGCAACTGGCGAGAACCCCGTCCGGCAGGGCATGTTCGACCGAGATCGCTGTCGCAGTTCCAACAGAAGCCGACACGGCACGCGCAATTTCCCACCACGCGAAGCCGGGCAAGCCGGTTAAACCGAACATGGC
>JBGPBA010000042.1:0-7327 GCA_041481005.1 Candidatus Krumholzibacteriia bacterium
CCTCCAAGGGGCGAAGGGGGCGGACGCCGAGAAGAAGATCGACGCCCTCCTCGACAGGCTCTACGCGGGCACGAAGCTCGGGAGCCCAGACGAGCGCCTGCGCCTGTTCGATCTCTCGCGCGACGAGCTCCTCAAGCAGGGTGACACGTTCGTCGACTTCACCGTGCAGCTCGACAAAGAGGCGAACGCGCTCGAGCTGAAGGACAAGACGATGAACGGCGCGCTCCAGCGCCTGAGCCCCCGGTACATGGAGGCGTTCATGGAGTGGAAGGGCGGCGCGATCTACCCGGACGCGAACGGGACGATGCGCCTCACCTACGGCCAGGTGAAGGGATACGGGCCGCGGGACGCCGTGTGGTACAAGTACATCACGTCGCTCAAGGGCGTCGTCGAGAAGAACACCGGCGAAGATCCGTTCGATTGTCCGAAGGATCTCATCGCCGCCGAGGAGAACATGGAGTTCGGGAAGTACGAGGACGCCGCGCTCGGCGACGTGCCGGTCGACTTCGTTTCGACCTGCGACATCACCGGCGGCAACTCGGGAAGCCCGATCATGAACGGCCGCGGTGAGTGCATCGGGGCGGCCTTCGACGGCAACTACGAGAGCATTTCGTCGGACTACCTCTTCATCAAGGAGACCACCAGGTCGATCAACGTCGATTCGCGCTACATCCTGTTCATTATGGACAGGATGACGGGGGCGAGGCGGCTCCTCGACGAGATGAAGATCAAGTAGATTCCGTCGCGCGCGATACGCCGAAAAACGAATGGGCGGGAGGGGCGGCAGCGTCACCCTTCCGCCCGTCTCATGATGGAGGAAGCCGGTCTCATGGGTTCGTTCTACGCCCTCCTCACCGCGGTCATGTGGGCGGCCGCCGTCGTTCTCCTGAAACGGTCGGGAGAAACGATTCCACCTTTCGCGCTCAACGTGTTCCGCGTGGGATTCTCGACCGTGTGCCTCGTGCTGACCGTTCTCGTCGCAGGGGAGCGTCTCCTCTTCGGGGCGCCGGTCCGGGATTATCTCATCCTCTTTGCGAGCGGCGTCGTCGCGATCGCGATTTCCGACACGCTCTTCCTCATGGCACTCAACAGGCTCGGCGCGGGGATCATGGCGATCGTCGACTGCCTCTACGCCCCCTTCGTCGTTCTCTTCGCGTATCTGATCCTCGGGGAAGGGCTCGGCCGGTGGCAGTGGATCGGCATGGGGCTCGTTATCCTCGGCGTCCTCATCGCCGCGCGCCACGATCCGCCGAAGGGCGTCACGGCGAGGCAGGTGCTCATCGGGAGCGTCTACGGGCTTCTTTCGATGATCACCGTCGCGTTCGGGATCGTCATCGCGAAGCCGGTGCTCAATCGCTCGCCCGTTCTCTGGGCGACGACGATGCGCCAGATCGGGGCGCTGCTCGTACTCCTCCCCGCGGCGCTCGTCCTCCCGAGCCGGGGCGAGATCTTCGGCCTCTTCCGCCCCGCCGCAAACTGGAAATTCTCGGTGCCGGCGACGCTCTTGGGCTCCTACCTCGCGCTCATCTTCTGGATCGCCGGGATGAAGTTCTCGATGCCGGGGCCCGCCGCGATCCTCAACCAGACGAGCTCGATCTACGTCCTCATCTTCGCCTCGATATTCCTCAAGGAGCCCTTCACGACGCGGAAGGTCATCGCCGCGGTGCTCGCTGTGGGCGGTATCGCGATGGTGACGCTCGGGTAGCGGGCCCGGGGCGGCCCGGGTCGCGTCGATTCCCCGTTCGATATCTCCCGGGGGCCGGCCTTCAGATGGTGGGCTCCGCCGATTCGGCCTGCGTGAGGACCTCGCGCGATTTGATGCCGGTCGCCGCGAGCGCCACGAGCCCGAGCAGCACCATCGGGACGACCTCGACGGCGTGAAAAACGATGGCGCAGCTCAGCGCGCGCTCCGTATCGACGCCGAAAAGCTTGAAGGCGGCGAGCGTCGCGAGCTCGAAGCCGCCGAGGTTCGCGGGGGTGCTCACCGCCGCGATGCCGAGGTTCGTGAAGACGAGGACGACGACCGCGGCGACCTTCGGCAGATCGAATTCGAACGCCTCGAACATGAAGACGACCATGAGAATCCGCAGGCCCCAGGAGAACGCCGAGAGGAATCCCGCGGGGAGCAGGATGCCGGCCCGTTTGATCGACGAGAGCCCGACGGTGAAGCGGTGGATTTGTCCGGCGAGCTTCACGCCGATCTTGCTGCCGAATCTCACCTCGATGTGGGGTCTGAGAATGATCAGAACCACGAAGATGGCGACAGCCACGCCGACCCCGATCGCGGCGAAGAGGCCCGCCAGCTCGACGAGGCGCGGGAAATCGAAGGCGAGGCCGCTGAGCAGGACCATGATGAGGAAAAACGTGACGTCCATGATGCGGTCGAGCATGACCGATCCGAGCGAGCACGCGATCGACAGCTGCTCGCGCTTCGCGAGGAAGTAGGCACGTGCGCCGTCGCCGAGGCGGAGCGGCAGCACGGTATTACCGAGCACGCCGACGAGCATCGCGGCGAAGGTATTGAGCGTTCGGGTCTCGCGCTTGACGGAAGAGAGTATGAGCCGCCACCTGAACGCCTCGACCCACGTATTCACCACGTTGAGGAGAAAAACTCCCGCGACCCAGCCCCAGGCCACGCCCGCGAATGCATGAATGAGCTTGACGAAGTTGACCCGCGAGACGATCACCGCCAAGAGAACGATCGTGACGACGACCGCGCCGAGGTGCGCCTTTTTCTGCCAGCTCATCTCTTCCGGGCCTCCTCAACCATCTCGGAGAACGACAGGAACCGGTACCCGGCCTCGCGGGCTCCCCGGATGATGCCGGGGAGCGCCTCCACCAGCTGGCTCGAATCGGTGCCGTGCTCCGTCCCGCGCCCGTCGTGGAGCAGAACGACGCATCCGTTCGAGAGTCCCCGGAGCGCGCGTTCCGTAATGGCCGCGGCCCCGGGCATCGAGGTGTCCCATACCCCGAGCGTCCAGGAAACGGGAACACACCCGGCCCGCCGCGCCGCGCGGTCGAGCCAGGGACTGCGCCAGCCGTGCGGAGCCCTGAAGTACGCCGGCTTCGACCCGGTCGCCGCCTCGATCACCTCGTTCGTCCGCGCGATCTGCCCGCGGATGTGCGCGGGGGAGCGCAGCGGCAGCACGCCGTGGTCGTATCCGTGGTTCCCGATCTCGTGTCCCTTCCGCGCGACCCGCCGCGCCGCCTCGGGGAACCTCTCGACGTTCTCTCCGATCATGAAGAACGCTGCCTTCACGTCGAACGATTCGAGGATCTCCAGAACGCGGGAGGTGTAAGGCTCGTTCGGTCCGTCGTCGAATGTGAGGGCAAGGGCGCGCAGATTCCGCGGGCCTTTCCAAAATATCCGGCCGAAGATGGGCGAGCGCCAGTCGAATACGCCGACGATGAGCACCGCTTCGATCACGAGCCATTCGCCGAGGCAGACGGCGACGAGGGCGGGGCTCAGGCGCGACACCGCGGCGATGATCCCCGCCGTGGCCCCGGCCGCCCCGAGCGCGATCACTTCAGCAGCGAGTATGATCTTGAGTCGCATCGCCCCGTCAGAATCTCATCATAATAGCCCGCGATATCGCAAGCTATCCGGTCCCACGAGTATGCAAGGGCCTTTGTCCGCCCGGCGGCGCCCATCCGAGCTCTCAGATCCGCGTCTTCGAGGAGTCTGCATATCGCGTCTGCGAAAGCGGCGGGGTCGTTCTGGGGAAGGAGAAACCCCTCCCTCGGTCCGAGGAGCTCCCGGTAGCCTTGATTCTCGGTCGCGACGATCGGCTTGCCGGACGCCATCGCCTCGAGGAGGGTGATGCCGAACGACGCCTTCATCACGGGCGAGCAGAAGACGTCGCAGCTCGCGTAGTACCGCGCCCGCTCGTCCCGGACGTGCCCGGCGAAATGCACTTCGCGGGCGAGCCGCATCGGGATGAACCGCTTGTAGTACTGCTTGAGCGGCCCGTCTCCCACGATGATGAGGCGGACGTCGGGGAAGTCCCGTTTGACGAGCTCGAAGGCGCGAATCATGAGACGAAGACCGTTGCGCGGGTCGAATCTGCTGAGGAAGAGGATGTTTCTCTTCCCGTCCTGGAACGCGTCGAGCGGTCTCACCGTCGGGCTGAACTCGTCGGTGTCGACCCCGTTCGGAATGACGCGGGCGTTCAAGCGGAAGTGTTGCCCGAGGGCTTCGATGCACGTGTTCGAGACCGCGATCTGGCCGTCGAGCGCGTCGAGCCACCCCTGGACCGTCCCATTCAGCGCCGCGTAGATGAAGCTCCAATCGAAGCACGTGTGGAACGTGCCGACGCGGGGGCACGTCGCATCGGCGACCGCGATCATGGGCAGCGTGGGCACGATGGGCGAGTGGATGTGCAGAAGATCGAACCGCTCGGCCTCGATGATCCTCTTCATCTGCCGTCTGAGATCCAAGCCGATCGTCACGTGGGCGAACGATCCGTTCGAGTAGAGCCGCGCCGTGCGTCCGATGCGGATGACGTCGCTTTCGTCCCAGAGCCGCCTCTCCCCGGTCGCGTAATGGCGGTGGCCTCCGTTCGAGGTGATGATCTTGACCTCGTGGCCCATCCGTCTGAGCCGAGCCTTTGTGTTGTGAACGTTCTCGGTGATTCCGCCGAGGAGCGGATAGTAGTATTCCGTTACAATTCCGATCTTCATCGATTCTGATTGCCGATCACTGTACGCGCGGTTTTGCGTCCGGTGCCGCCGCCGGTGTTTCCGATCGCCGGCGCCGCCGCCAACCGTGAAGAAGAGAAAACGGGTCGCAGGGTGGGCTGTTCGTCGCGGTATTCGACCATGTGCACCCTGCGGCTCTTGGGATTAAACAGCATACTACGGCAAATGGTCCGCCGGGAGCAATCATTTTTTCGTCGCACGGGCCGCGTCTCCATTGACCGCCGAACCGCATTCCGCTACGCTCGACCCCGGAATTAACTCAAATCAATATCGATTGGAGTGGGGATCATGTCGAGAAAGAAGTTATCGGCGTTTTTGAGCCCGACGACGTGCGGCCTCGTTCTCCTTGCATGCGCCGGGGCGCACGCGCAGGCGCCCGACACGATCGCCTTCACGCGGGGGTTCGCGCTCCCGATGCCGAAAGGATACGCGGAGGTCATCGTCGCCCCGAACCCCGTCGAATCGGCGCTTGCCCTGGGCGTTTGGAGGGCGCCGCGAGAGGGTGAGACCGTCTCCTTCCCCGACGGCGAGAAGGATCGATGGAAGATAGTCGTCACCGACGAGAAGGGATGGTTCGCCGATAGCGTGCTCGGCGGATGCTACGTCTACGTGCCCGTCGACTCGAAGAAGCGGGCGATCATGATACTGCGGGCGATGGGGGACGAGATGGCCTACGTGAACGGCGCCCCGCGCGCGGGCAATCCATATTGCCTCAAGGACGAGCGCGAATCGTGGGAACCCGATTTCGACTATTCGCGGCTCCCCGTCTCTCTCGAGCCGGGGAGAAACGATTTTCTCTTTCGCTGCACGCGGGGTCGGTTCAAGGCGCGGCTCGAGGCGCCGCGGCGGCCGATCATGCTCAGCGCGCGCGACCTCACGCTCCCCGATCTCGTCGCCGGGGAGGCGGTCGATACGTGGGGCGCCATCGTCGTCGTGAACGCGACGAGGACCCCGGCGGCCGATCTTTTCATACGGGCGTCGATCCCGAATAACAAAGCCGAGACCATTCCAGTTCCCGTCGTCGCGGCTCTCAGCGTGAGGAAGGTCGGTTTTCGGTTGAGGGCCGGCGTGGCGCGCGCGACCGGCACGGTCGACGTGATCGTGAATCTCATGCGGAAGGGCCGAAGCGGGCTCGAGGGCGTGGACGGCGTCACGATCCCGCTCCGCGTCGTCGATCGCTACGAGAACCGCAAGGAGACTTTCATAAGCGCCATCGACGGGAGCGTCCAGTATTACGCCATTAACCCTGCGCGGGGAGGCGCAGGCGCAGCGCCCCCTGCGCTCTTTCTCACCCTTCATGGCGCCTCGGTAGAGGCGCTCAACCAGACCGCCTCGTACGAGCCGAAAGCCTGGGGACACGTCGTGGCGCCCACGAACCGGCGTCCCTATGGATTCAATTGGGAGGAATGGGGGCGGCTCGACGCCCTCGAGGTGCTCGACCTCGTGAAGGAGCGCTATCACGTCGACGAGAGCAGAATCTATCTCACGGGCCACTCGATGGGGGGCCACGGGGTATGGCACATCGGCTCGCTCTACCCCGACCGGTTCGCGGCGCTCGGGCCGAGCGCCGGATGGATCAGCTTCTGGACCTACCGGTTCCGCGGGCTCGACCTCGCGGACACCTCGCGTGTGCGGAGGATGATCCGCCGCTCGACGATGCCTTCCGAGACCTTCCGGCACGTCGAGAACTACGGGCAGCTCGGCGTGTACGTTCTCCACGGCGCCGACGACGACAACGTGCCGGTCACCGAGGCGCGCTCAATGGTCGAACGGCTCGCGCAGTTTCACACGGATTTCGTGTACCATGAAGAGCCGCACGCCGGCCACTGGTGGGACGTCTCGGACGAGCCGGGAGTCGACTGCGTCGATTGGGCGCCGATGTTCGATTTCTTCGCCCGCCACGCCCGGCCGGGGCGCGAGCGCATCCGCCAGATCCATTTCCTGACGTCGAACCCCGGCGTATCGGCACAGGATAACTGGCTCGCGATCGACGCGCAGACGAGGCAGCTCGAAATGAGCTCGGCGGACGTTCGCCTCGATCCCGGCCTCAACCGTTTCGTCGGGACGACCGACAATGTGGCGCGCCTCGTGCTCGATCTCGATCTTCTGCGGGCGACGGGACCGATCACGGTCGACCTCGACGGCCAGAAGCTCGAGGGCATTCAACGCTGGCCCGAGCAGAAACGGCTCTGGCTCGATCGGACCGATGGAACATGGACGGTCGGGAGCGAGCCGAAGCCCGAGCTCAAGGGCTCCCGGCGCTACGGCACCTTCAAGGAGGCGTTTCGAAACCGCGTCATCTTCGTCTACGGCACGAAAGGGAGCGGGGTCGAGAACGCCTGGGCTTTCGACAAGGCCCGCTACGACGCGGAGAAGCTCTGGTACCAGGGGAACGGCTCCATTGACGTCGTCGCGGACGTCGACTTCGATCCGTCGAAGGAGCCCGATCGGAGCGTCATTCTCTACGGGAATGAGACCACGAACGCCGCATGGAGGCCGCTCCTCGCGGGAAGCCCCGTTCGGGTCGCCCGCGGAGGGGTGAAGGTCGGGGGCCGGGCGGTTCGCGGGGCCGATCTCTGCTGCATCTTCGTGCGGCCGCGGGCGGGGAGCGCCACGGCGAGCATCGGCG
>JBGPBA010000043.1:0-7282 GCA_041481005.1 Candidatus Krumholzibacteriia bacterium
ATGAGGTCGTAACGCTCCTTGCGCGCCATCCGGAGCGCCTGGAGGCCGTCGTATGCGACGTCGACGACAAACCCCTTTACTTCGAGGCTGTACTTGACCGTTTCCACGATGTCCTCGTCGTCCTCGACAACGAGGATTCTGTACGCTTTCATTCCACTTCTCCTTTCCGAGCGAGCGGGACGGCCCGGTCGTTCATCCTCCGGCAGGCAGCTGCCGGGAGCTCTCTGAGATTCGAACCCTCTCGGGGCCCGGACGCGCCGGCCAAGCGGCAGCGCTCCGCGAGAGCGAGCCGGTCTCCCCAAGCGCCGGTGTCATACCCAGGCTGCTGCTCGAGGGTGTACTCGGGTCCCTTGCAGATGGTGAGCGCGAACTCATCGGCGAGCGACCAAAGAATGATCGGGTGCTCGTAAAGGTCGACATGCGGGGGGTCGAGGGCGGCCGGGGGATTCCACCGGCGGGCGACCTCGTCCCAGCCCTCGGAGGGTCCCTTGCGAACGCAATACACCACGGGAGCCAGGCCCCTCGCCATCATCTCGTCGACGGAGGCCTCCACCAATCGATATCGCCTGACGATGCGCGCCGTCCGTTCGTCGGCGGGCAGGTACAGGTGGACCATACTCCCCTCGGCCATCGAGCCTTCAATGGCGAGCGAGCCTCCGTGCATGCGGACGAGACGCCGCGCAATGAACAGACCGAGACCCTTCGACGCCCGGGCGGGGAGCTCGGGAAACCCGGCCTCGGGGTTCACACGTTCGGCCACCTCGCGCGGAATACCGCTTCCCGTGTCTTTCACGCAGAGATCGACGAAACGCATGCCACCGACGTGCTCGACGAGGTCGTCGGGGACGATCGCCACCGACGGGGCGCGGCACGGGGCGACGGAGATCGTGATTTCCCCGCCCGAAGGGACGTGCTTGATGCTGTTCGCGAGGAGATTCTGGATCACCTGCTCGACACGGTCGCGGTCGAGGATGAGGCGCGCGACGGCCCGGTCGACCCTCACCGCGAATCCGATCCCCTTCAGACGCAATGGCTCCGCGAAGAGCATGGAGGCATCCTCGAGAAACTGCCTCGCCTCCACCGCCTCGAGCTTGAGCGGCCGCTCGTCCACTCTCGCCTCGGAGACATCTATGAGCCCGTCGACGAGGCGGCCGAGACGGTTGACCGTGCGAAGCGCGTTCTTGAAAAAGGTATCCGAGGGCACACCGGGCGGCAGCGCGGCGCGCTCGGAGGCGACGGCGGCCCCGGCGGCACCGGCCGCCCCACCGTCCGGGATTTCGCAGAACGCCGCGGCCGCGTGCTGATGGGCGAGGATCGCGAGCGAGTTCTTGAGCGCGGTGAGCGGCGTGCGAAGCTCGTGCGCCACCGTCGCCATCATCTCCTCGCGCCTCTCGTCATGCTCGCGCCGCACCGTCACGTCCCTGAGGAGCACGATCGACTCGACGTCCTCCGAAAGGCGATCGAGCCGAATCCAGGTCACGGCGAGGTAGCGCTCGGGCACACAAACCCCGGCGAGCTCGCGGTCGATGAGGTTTCGTTTGAGGATTCTGAACTCTTCCCAAACGCCGCGCAGGTTGAAGGGCGAAGCCTTCGCGAGCTCGGCGAGGGACTCGGGGACCGAGCCGCTCAACTGGAGAGCCTCCGAGAAGGTAGCGTTCGCGCACACGACGGCGCCCGCGCTCGATACGAGTGCTGCGCCTTCCGGAAGAGCGTCGAGAATCTGCTCGAGGATCTCCTTCTCGCCGCCGACCCTGAAAATGAGGGGGACCTTCGCGTCGCCTTCGTCGGCGAGGTTCCGGAGGTCGGCGATCTCGTTTCTTCCGAAGGCTTCCTTCCTCACGCTCCCGAAGTAGAGCACGCCCCGCACCCTCGAATCGAAGAGGACCGGGATGAGGAAGTAGCTTTCGATCTTCGAATTCCCGAGGAGATAGGTGACGTTCGCGCCCTCTCTTTTGAAGCTGATCCGCTCGAGCGGCTCGACGTCTGGGCCGGGCTCGTTCGTGAACATGCGGTAGGTTTTGCGCAGCTTTTCCCGAATCTCGGCGATGCGCGGCGAGAGCTCGCGGCTCTCGACCACGAGATAGAGAAGCTCCTTCTCGCGCTCGGTATAGAAAGCGCAAAACTCGGCCTGCGTGCGGTCCATCATGCTGCGGAGCAGCTTCTCCATCCCGCGATCGTCTCCGATCGAATGAAGAATGGCAATTCTGAGCGACTCCGGCTTATTCGACACGGCCATGTTCGTCTTGATTGGCGCCAGGGATCTGCAAGGGCTACGTATGAAAGGGCCGCGATGAGCCGGCCACCCGACCCGGGCGCTCTACCTCCGGCTTCTCAAAACGCAAACAGTATGCCACGCAGTGAAATGGTCGGGCGCCCGGGGGATACACGCAGTGCGCAAGCGATCGCTTGAATCTAAGACCCTATCAGATAATGAATTGGGCCGAGCCCGAAGGCGCCGCCGGGCGCTTGCGGCCCGGCGGCCGCGAAGTGGGCCGCCGCATGGCTTAACCGCTTGCTGGCAAGAAAGTTTACATGCGCGAGGCGAATGAAATGGCTTTTGAAAGGGCGGTCCGGCCCGGCGAGTCCGGGAGAGGCGCGCCGCCCGGGGTATTGATCCCCGGCGCGTGGGGAGGGGAGCTCCCTACGATTCGTATCCGTCCAGGTGAGCCTTCTTCCAGAGGAATGCGTCCCTAATGATGTCCTCGATCTTCGGGAAAAAGCGCTCCCAACCGAGAACCTTCTCCGCCTTTTCGGAGGACGCGACGAGGATGGCGGGGTCCCCGGGGCGCCTCTCCCCGATCCGGCATCGCACCTCGAGGCCGGTGACCTTCTCCGTCGCCTTCACGACTTCGAGCACGGAGAATCCCCGGCCGTTGCCGAGGTTCAGCACCCCCGAGAAGCCGCCGATCAGCTTCTCGAGGCCGAGGAGGTGTGCGGTCGCGAGGTCCTTCACATGGATGTAATCCCTGATGCACGTCCCGTCGGCCGTCGGATAGTCCTTCCCGTAGATGACGAGCTCGTCCCTACGCCCCAAAGACACCTCGAGCGCGAGCGGAATGAGATGCGTCTCGGGCCGATGATCCTCGCCGTGGCTCTCCCCCGCGCCCGCCGCGTTGAAGTATCGCAGCGAAAGGGCCCGCAGCCCCCACGCGGTGGAGCAGTCGGCCAGCAGCCTCTCGATCGCGAGCTTGGTGTTCCCGTATGCGTTGAGCGGCTGAAGCGGCGCGTCTTCCCGAATGGGCGTCTCCTTCGGCTCGCCGTAGACGGCCGCGGAGGAGGAGAAAAGGAAGTACTTCACGCCCGTCCGCTTCATCGCGGCCAGCAGCGAGAGGGCGCCTCCGACGTTATTGCGGTAATACTTTATCGGATCGACTACCGATTCGGCGACCTGCGAGAACGCCGCGAAATGGCAGACGGCGTCGATACCTCCCGCGACGACGCGGCCGATGAAATCCCCGTCGAGGAGATCGCCCTCATGAAAGGTTACCCGCCTGTCGATAGCTCCGCGATGCCCCGTCGAGAGATGATCCGCGACGACGACCTCGTGCCCCGCCCCGAGCAGGAACTCCGTCACGACGCTTCCGATGTATCCGGCACCGCCCGTCACCAGGATCTTCATTCGCCCGTTCCTCCATATCTCTCGAGATACGCGCCGAGGTAGCGTCCCGTAAGCGAGTCTTTGGATTGTACGATTGTCGCGGGGGCGCCACAAGCGATAACGCGGCCCCCCTCATCGCCGCCGCCCGGTCCGAGGTCGACGACGCAGTCGGCCCATCGGATGACCTCCATGTTGTGCTCGATGACGATGACGGTGTGGCCGTGGGCGACGAGCTCGTCGAGAACGGCGAGAAGCTTGTCGACGTCCGCCATGTGAAGCCCCGTCGTCGGCTCGTCCATGATGTAGAGGTTTCGCTGGTCGGCCGATTCGACGAGCTCGCGAGCGATCTTCATCCGCTGGGCCTCGCCGCCTGACAGGGTGTTCGACGCCTGTCCGAGCTTCAGGTAACCGAGCCCCACCTTCGAGAGAATCCACAGCTTCTCCCCGAGCTGCGGCGAAGCGTCGAAGAAGAGGATCGCGTCGTCGACGGTGAGGTCGAGGGTGTCGGCGATGTTCTTCCCTTTGTAGCGGACCTCGAGCGTCTGGGCGTTGAATCGTTTCCCCTCGCACTCCTCGCAGGGAACGAAGACGTCCGCCATGAAATGCATCTCGACCTTGCGAAAACCGACCCCCTGGCATCGCGGACAGCGGCCGCCGGGCCGGTTGAAGCTGAATCTTCCCGCGTCATAGCCGCGCATCCGGGCGAGCGGCAGGGCCGCGAAGATCTCCCGGATGAACGAGAACGCCTTGATGTAGGTGATCGGGTTCGACCGCGGCGATACGCCGATCGGACTCTGGTCGACGAGCTGCACCCGGTCGAGCCTTCCCTTCACCTTCCATGACCCGAGGCGGAGCCGGCTCGAGGCGAGCGGATCTCCCGAGGCGATCCGGTACAGGACGTCGACGACGAGGGTGCTTTTTCCGGAGCCTGAGACTCCGGTGACGCACGTTACGAGCCCGAGCGGAAAGGAGACGTCGATCTTCTTCAGGTTGTGCTCGGCGACCCCCTTGAGCTCGATCGCTCCCGAGGGCTCGCGCTTGCGGCGAGGCCGCGCGGAGAGGCTCCGCGTGCCGAAGATCCACTCGAAGGTCCGCGAGAGGGGTACGGTCGCGCGTCGGGCCTCCTCGATCGTCCCGCTGAAGAGCACTTCCCCGCCGCGGCTTCCGGGCCCGGGCCCCAGGTCGACAAGGTAATCCGACGCGAGGATGATGTCGGGGTCGTGCTCGACGACGATCGCCGTGTTGCCGAGGTCGGTCAGGCGCCGCAGCACCGAGACGAGCCTCGCGTTGTCGGCGGCGTGCAGCCCGATCGAGGGCTCGTCGAGGATGTAGATCGCGTCGACGAGGTTGGCGCCGAGCGAGTTCGCGAGATTGATCCGCTGCGCCTCGCCGCCCGAGAGGGTGCGGGTGAGGCGGTCGATCGTAAGATAGCCGAGGTCGACGTCGATGAGAAAGCCGAGCCGCGAGGTGAGCTCCGAGAGGATCTCCTTCGCGATGACGCGCTCCCGCTCGTCAAGGGGCGTCCCGCGAACCGCCTCGAGAAGAGCCGCCGGGGTCATCCGGGCGAGGTCCCTGATCGCGTAGGCGCCGACCCTGACGTAGTATGCCTCCTTCTTGAGCCTCCCCCCCTGGCATGTGCGGCACGTCGTGAAGGCCATGTATTTTCTCGTGAAAAAGCGGTGCCCTTTCTTGTAGCTCTTCTCGCGGAGCTTCTCGAGGAAGGGCATGACGCCGATGTAGCGTCCCTCCCCCTCGAGGATGAGACTCCGCTGGGTGTCGGCGAGATCCCGCCAGGGGACGTTCGTCGGAATGCGGCGGCTCCGGCAGAACTCGAGCATCCGGTGCTGGAAGTACGCGAACCGATCGCGCGACCAGGGATCGATCGCGCGCTCGTCGAGGGTAAGGCGCTTGTCGGGAACGATGAGATCCTCGGAGAACTCCATCCGGTCGCCGAAGCCGTGACACTCGGGGCAGGCGCCGTACGGGCTGTTGAACGAGAAAAGGAGCGGCGTCGGCTCCTCGTAGCTTCGGCCGCAGACGGAGCAGACCGGCGCGTGGGTGAATCGACGCCTCTCTCCCCCCTCGGCCTCCTCGACCTCGACCGCCCCCGCCGCCTCACGGTAGGCGAGCTCGACCGCCTGGGCGATGCGCGAGCGGTTCTCCTCGACCGCGTCGAGCCTGTCGAGAAGCACGGCAAGCTCGGGCTTCTCGCGCCCGCGGATCGCGAACTCGTCGATGCGGACCGGTTCGCCTCGCGCCAGGAGCTTCGTGTAGCCGCGCGCGAGGAAGTACCCGCGCTTCGTCTTCCACGCGGCCACATCCATTTTTCCGAGGGGCAGCAGCAGGTGGACGCGTTTCCCCGCGAAGCGGTCGATGATCCCCTGCGACGCTTCGCTCGGCGTATACGCGCGCACTAGGAGGTCGTCGTACGGACAGATTGTATGCCCGATGCGCGCGAAGAGGAGCCGCAGGTAGTCGTAGATTTCCGTCGCGGTCCCCACCGTCGAGCGGGCGCTCGTTACCGTGTTCTTCTGCCTGATCGCGATGGTCGGGCTGATGCCGGCGATGTCGTCGACGTCCGGCCGCTCGAGCTTTTCGATGAACTGCCGGGCGTAGGTCGAGAGCGATTCGATGTAGCGCCGCTGCCCTTCGGCGTAGATCGTATCGAAGGCGAGTGAGGATTTCCCCGAGCCCGACACCCCCGTGACGACGATGAAGGCCCGGCGCGGGAGGTCGAGATCGATGTTCTTGAGATTGTGCTGACGGGCGCCTCGTATGACGATTCTATCCATTCCTCGCGCAACCTCTTGCAAAAGGGCAAATGTCGATTGTAGCAGGGCGCGGCGAGGGGCGCAAGGGAGCATATGCTCCCCGCATATTCGCCGCGGCGGAGGTTGTCATCGGCGGCCATTTCTTGTACGATCTCCCGGGCCTTTCGAGAAGGGAGCTCAAGGCGTGGTCGAATCGGATCGCGCGCTCGCGACGGAGATCGCGGCGCTCAGGAAAACGCTCCGGAGGCTCCGGGGCGAGCGTGGGTGCCCCTGGGATCGTGCGCAAACGCTCGACGACATGATCTCCTACCTCATCGAGGAATCGTACGAGCTCCTGCGCGCGGAGCAGAAGGGGGAGCCCCGCGAGGTCGAGGAGGAGCTCGGGGACGTCTTCTTCATCATCATCTTCATCCATGAGTTGATTCTCGAGCGGCGCGGGACGCCGCTCGCCGGGATCGTCGCTCGGGCCCATCGCAAGATCATCGCCCGCCACCCGCACGTGTTCGGCGGAACAAAGGCCCGCAACGAGCGCGAGAGCATCGCCGAGTGGGAGCGGATCAAGGAGCTCGAGAAACCGGCGCGCCGCCGCAAGAGTCTCCTCGACGCGGTTCCCGAGAAGCTCCCGCCGCTCCGGCGCGCGGCGGCGCTCCAGGCAAAGGCGGCCGAGGTCGGCTTCGACTGGCCCGATCACGCGGGAATACTCGACAAGCTGCACGAAGAGATCGGCGAGCTCGTGCGGGAGATCGAACGGGGAAAGCGCGAGAAGATCAAGGACGAGATCGGAGACATCCTCTTCACCGTCGTCAACCTCGCGCGCCGGATGGAAATCGACCCCGAGAGCGTGCTCGAGCGCACCTCGGCCAAGTTCGCGAGAAGGTTTGGCGAGATCGAGGCGAGCGCGAGGCGCCGGCGA
>JBGPBA010000044.1:0-7125 GCA_041481005.1 Candidatus Krumholzibacteriia bacterium
CGACGAACAAGTAGTTGTAGTCGGAGACGAGCATCACCGCGCACGCGGCACCCGCGACAACGTACCTCGCCGGGCCCGAGCGGGGCAGGCCGTACGCAATCAGCGCGAGGTAAAAGGGGAAAATGCACATGAGGTATCGGACGTTGAACACCTTCACGTTGAATCTCGCGATCACGACGAGGAAAACCACCGTCGCCAGGATGACCGTGACGAAAAGCGCGGTCTGCCCCTCGCGCGCGGCACGAATCAGTCCGGCCGCGGCGAGAGCCCCGAAAACGACCGCCGTCACGACGAGCTCCGGCGCGTACGCCCCGAAGAGTTGGCCCGCCGAGCTCACCGCGTGGAGCTCGGACAGCGACGGCCCGAACGAGTAGCCGACGGAGAACGCGTAGACCGCGTAGGGGTACGACCAGCCGCTCATCGTGACATCGCCGCGCAGCCGCTCCGCCACGGGCAGGGTCGAGATGTCGACGACGCGGATCGCCCGGAGCACCGTCACCTCGCGGTAGATCCACGGCGAAATGGCCGCCAACGCGATCGCCGCGGCGAGCGCCCCGTAGCGCAAGCCCTTCCCCCGCAAACGACCCGTGACGAGCAGATAGACGAAAAGGGCCGCGCCGAGAAGGAACCCCGAGAAATGCGCGAGGCACGCCAGCGCGAGCGTCACCCCGAAGAGAGCGCCGCGGCTCGCCGTGGGCGCCTCGACGAACCGCTCGAACGCGATGAGCGTGAGAACGACGAAGAGCGACAGGAGCGCGTAGAATCGGATCTCCTGCGAATAGTAGATGTGGAAGGGGCTCAACGCCATGAAAAGCGCGGCGGGAAGTGCCACCGACCGTCTCCCCCCCGCGGCGAGCCACCGGTAGAGAAAGTAGACGGCCAGCACCCCCGCTGCCGCGCTCGGGGCCCGGAGCCAAACATCGGAGCGGGATACGGCGCTCCACACGTGCATAAGGAGCGAGTAAAGCGGGCCGTGCACGTCATAGAGGAACTTCTTCCAGTACGGCACCCCCGCCGGGGACGTGAACGCCTTGAACGAAAGGATCTCGTCCACCCAGAGCGATTGATGCCCGATCCGGAAGAATCGCAGGAACGCGGCGAGCACGATGATCGCCCCGAGAGCGAGCCCCTCGGATCTCCGATTCGGCGCGATTCCCATGTCTTCCCTTATACCGCATGACCCGGGCCATTTCTATCCAAAAATGATTTGTGAAAACGGCACCCCTCTCCTATCCTCGAATCGAGGTTGCGGCCATGCGCGCTCTTGATACGAAAGCCAAGATATTCATCGGACCCGCGGGGTGGTCGTACGCTGACTGGGTCGGACCCGTCTACCCGCGGGGCAAGAAGGTCGACGAGCTTCTCACGATCGCCCGGTACTTCAACTGCATCGAGCTCAATAGCTCCTTTTACCGCGTCCCTTCCCGATACCTCGTCCGCAGATGGGCCGACCGGCTCGAGGGCACGCGCGACTTCAAGTTCACCGTGAAAGTCTGGCAGCGGTTCACTCACGAGATGAAGGGAAGCCGCGAGGAAGCGGAGAGTTTCGTGCACGTCTTCGATCCGCTGCTCGAGCGCGGCCGGGTCGGCGCCTTCCTCGTGCAGTTTCCGTGGTCTTTCTCGAACGAGCCCGAGAGGCGGGGCTATCTCGAGACGCTCGCCGGCTGGTTCCGCGGCTGGCCGACCGCCGTCGAGCTTCGTCACGCCTCGTGGAACGGCCCCGAGGCCATGAGCCTTCTCTCGGCAAGCGGACTTTCACTGTGCAACATCGACCAGCCCGTCATCGGCAAGTCGATGCCGCCGACCGAGGCGGCGACCAATCCGCATGTCGGATACATCAGGCTCCACGGCCGGAACTACCATGACTGGTTCAGAAAGGACGCGGGGCGCGACGAGCGCTACGATTACCTCTACCGTCAAAGCGAGCTCGAGGAATGGAAGGGACGCGCCGAGCGTCTCGCCCGAGAGGTGGAGGAGCTTTACATCATCACGAACAATCACTACCGGGGCCAGGCGCTCGTCAATGCGTTCCAGCTCAAGTCACTTCTTGAGGCCCGACGGCAGGACATTCCCGACACGCTGATCGAGGCCTACCCCATCCTCGGCGAGATAGCCGAAAAGCCGCCGACCCAAGGCAATCTGCTATAAATGACTTGAGGCTATGACGTTAACACTATTTGGACAATAGCGTTATAACGATGCCGCCGATGATTAGAATGGCGACATACAGAAGGAGCCTTCTCGGCGGCATGCCGGTGAGCTTCGTCTGCACGACCCAATGCCTGCCGGAGTTTTCGCTCTCTTGGACAGGCGTCATGCAGAAGCCGCAGAACAGCTCCCCCTCCTTCAAGGGAAAGCCGCACCAACTGCAGATCGAATGGGGCTTGCCGGCCTTCGAGGAATCCCTCACGAGTGCCTCGGTGGCCCCCTCGATGATCCTGCCGACCCCGCCCGCCTCCTCGATGAGACCGAGGATATTCTCCGCTTTGGCGTGCCCGAAACCGGTCCAGATAGTCGCCGGGAACTTGGCCATCAGATGCTTCGTCTTCGTGACGGGGATCTTCGTCAGGAGAGAGAACTTTATGGCGAATGACTCAGCCGTCTCCATGTCCGCTCGCACCTCGTCGAGGATGACGCAGTACGATTTCTGGCCCTCGAACCAGTTGGCCGGAGCGTCCGATCTCTGCAGCCCATTCTGAATCTTTTCCTGCGAGGGCATACCCTCTCCTTCGGAAAACTCGCCTCGACGAAATATTGCACCTTTCATGCCATAAAAAAGAGGGAGCGGCCCAGGCCGCTCCCTCGAGTATGCCGCTTCGGGTCCGGCTCTCAGTGCGACGTTCGGACGAACACGCACTGCGGCGAGGTCCGGAATCCCTCGAAACCGGTCGTGTCGACGGCGCTCACTTCGTAGCAGTACGTGAGGTTGCCCACGAGCAGCGAATCGACGAAGGCCGTGTCTCTCGTCGTGCCGACGAGCACAAGCTGCTGCAACTGCACGAAGAACTCATAAATCCTGAACTCCCGAACGCTTCCGAGAGCGGTCGTCGGATAGCTCCACGCGAGCGTGCTCCGCTAGACCCCCGGGGTCACGACGACGCTGGTCGGCGTCGCTGGCGGGACGAACGGAAAACCGGTCGGAAGATCCTTGTTCTGCTTCGAGCACGAACCGAGAAGCACGCCAAGGAGCATCACCGAGAGAAAAAATCCAGCCCTCATCGCTCGAATTCCCTTCTTCAGAATGACACCGTGCCGATGACGAGGAAGCCGCCCGGTTTCATCTCCATCGAGAGAGGCGGACGCTCATCCTTTTCATCGAAGAGAATCATGTCGACGATGTTGACCGCCCACACGCCGATCGCCGCGGCGGTCGCCGCGGTCTGCCAGCGGTAGAGCTCGTTCGCATCGTTCCACTTGCTGTTCATGAGGTCGAATGAGGTCTCGGCGTCCCCGATATACCGGGCGTTGAGAAACTCCGCCTTCGCCCCGTTATACTGATCGACCGTTCGATCGTACTGGAGATGAATGATTCCGAGAGCCGAGAGCGAGACGAGCTCCGCCCCGAGGAACAGGGCGCCCCTGCCGTAATGACCCGACTCGATCTGCCCCGCGCCGGGGACGAAAACCGAGTACCAGATGTTTTGCGCCGCGGCCGCGTTCACCGGCGCCGATCCGACGACGATCGCGACGGCGGCCATACACACGAATTTTCGCATGATCTTCCTTCCTGTCACCGTTGCACCCCGGACCCCGACATATCATCTACGACGCGCCCACCCGAATGTTCCCGGAAATCGGCGGTGCACCTCAATCGGCCACCGGCACCACTTCCTCCTCGACCGGTTCCTCGACGACCTCGTCCTCCACCTCGACCTCCTCGCGCTTCCCAAGCTCGTGGAGCAGGACGAGCCCCCCGACCCCGACCGAGATGTACGTCGTGAGAATCCGCCAAAGAACGACGTAAAACGGGATGTAGGCCTCGGAGACGACCGAGGTCATCAGGGCCGCCGCGCTCAGCTCGGCGGCGCCGCTCCCGCCGGGGCTCGGGAAGAAGTAGAGGATGAGGATGATCACCATCTGAAGAAGCGCCACCTCGGCGAACGACGCCTGCACGCTGAAGCTCCGCACGATGACGTACGCGATGGCGAACTTGCAGAAGAAACATACCCCGCTGAGGAGGACTCCGAGGATAAAGATGTGCCACTGCTTCTGCAGATAGTGAATGAGCTGTTCGTGGATGCGGTTGACGTTGTCGAGCGCGCGGTTCACGCGGCTCCCCGCGCGGAAGTAATCCTTTCTCCTCAGACGCGCGAGAACGACGAAAAAGAGCTTCCCGATCCCCCGGTAGAGGCCCGGAAAGGCGATGGCGGCGACCATGAGGACCGCGACGGCGAAGAAGAAGATGAGCCCCACGTCGAAGAGACGCGTCATGAGCTTCCCCGGCAGCGGGACGGTGCCCCGCAGGCCGAAGGTGAATCCCGCCGCGGCGATGAGGAAGAAAGTCGTGCAGAAGAACGTCATGAGGCTGGCCGAGGTGGCCTCGACCCCGGGCATGCCGCCCGCATACAGCACGTAGATCTGCGCCGGCCCGCCCCCGGTCTGCGACGGGGTAACCGCGGCCATGAAGTAATTCGCCAGATTCGCCTTGATGCACGTCTTGAGCCGGATCGGGGCGTGGAACACGCGGCTGAAGATCAGTATCCGGTACCCGCCCGCGAGCCAGTCGACGAGGATGAACGGAAGCGCGGCGAGGAGCCAGACGGGGCTCATCTTGCGGATGGCCGCAACCGTAATATGCGAGTGTGTGACGACGAAGATAACGACCAGACTCGAAAGGCTGAGCAGGGTGAAGAGCTGCAGGCCGCGCCGCATTCTCTTCTTGGTGATATGATACGCCATACGCCCCCCATGCGATAATCTTTGATGATAGGGGGTCGCGCGGGGAAGGTAAAGGGATTTCTCGTCGTAGACAGCCGAGCCCCCAGCCTGTATAGTTATGCGCCGTCCCGTCCGCGAACCGCGGCCGGCATCATCACCCGAGAACACGAAACCCTGGAGGTCGCTCATGATCCAGGTCGAGAATTTGACCAAGTACTACGGCCTCACCGTCGGCGCGCGAAACCTCAATTTCACCGTCGACAACGGCGAGGTGCTCGGGTTCCTCGGGCCGAACGGCGCGGGCAAGACGACGACAATGAAGATGCTCACCTGCTACCTCCCGCCGACCTCGGGAACGGCGAAGGTGAATGGGTTCGACATCATCGAGCGGCCGATGGAGGTTCGCAAGCGGATCGGCTACCTCCCCGAGAAGAATCCGCTCTACCAGGAGATGGCGGTGGACGGGTATCTCGAGTTCGTCGGCGAGCTCAAGGGAGTCCCCCGCGGCTCGCTCCGGAGCGAGGTCGACCGCGTCGTCGAGCGGTGCGGCCTCGGCACGGTCTCCCGGCGGACCATCGGGAAGCTCTCGAAGGGGTTTCAGCAGCGCGTCGGCATCGCCCAGGCGATCTTGAACGACCCCGAGATTCTGATCCTCGACGAGCCGACCCTCGGCCTCGATCCGAAGCAGATCATCGACATCCGCCAGCTCATCAAGAACCTCGGAGGGGACAAGACCGTCATCCTGTCGAGCCACATTCTCCCCGAGGTGAGCCAGGTCTGCAACCGCGTCATCATTATCAATCACGGGGAGCTCGTCGCCGTCGATACCCCCGGCAACCTCCGCTCGCGTCTCAAGAAATCGGCGGTCATCAGGCTCAAGCTCCGCGACTCGGAGGAGTCGAACCGGGCGGCCGAAACGCTCGGGGCGGTCGAGGGAGTCGTTATGGTGCGCGTGGACTCTTCCGCCGGCGGCGTGATGAACTTGACGGTCGAGTGCCCGCCCGAGCGCGACCTCCGCGAAGAGATCGCGCGGACGCTCGTCGAGCGGAGGATCCCGCTCCTCGAGATCTACACCGAGGAGCTCTCCCTCGAAGACATCTTCCTGCAGCTCGTCACGGAGGAGGTGAGCTGAATGAGAAGGCTCGCGGCGATCTATCGGAAAGAGCTCCAGTACTACTTCCAGTCGGCGACGGCGTACGTCGTCATCGGCCTCTTCACCCTGCTTTCCGGGTATTTCTTCTACAGCATATTCCGCTACTACAACTACCTCTCGTACCAGGCCTCGCGCGAGCCGTACCTGGGCGCCGGCCTGAACCTGATCGACGGGGTCATGCGGCCGCTTCTGGGGAACGTGGGCATCGTACTCCTCTTCACCCTCCCGCTCATCACGATGAGGCTGCTTGCCGAAGAGCGGAAACAGGGAACCTTCGAGCTCCTCCTCACCTACCCCGTGAGCGATCTCGAGGCGATCATGGGAAAGTATCTCGCGGCGCTCACCGTGTTCGGGGTCATGCTCGGGGCCACGCTCGTCGGCCCGGGGCTGCTGGCCGTGTACGCGAAACCCGAACCCGGCCCGATCCTCGCGGGGTACCTGGGCCTCTTCCTCATCGGATGCACCTTCATAGCCCTGGGAGTCTTCTTCTCCTCGCTCACGAGCAGCCAGGTCGTCGCCGGGGTCGCCACATTCGGCGTCGCCCTCCTCATGTTCGTCATCGGCTGGGCCTCGGCCTTCGTGGGGCCGACCCTCGCAAAGGTCCTCGCCCAGTTCTCACTCCTCGACCACTTCGACTCGTTCTCGAAGGGGCTTATCAATTCGCAGGACATCACGTACTACGTGTTCCTCACCGTCTTCTTCCTCTTCCTGACCCTCAGGTCGCTCGAATCGACGCACTGGAGGAGCTGAGTATGGCGCTGTTCAAGAAACTCTCCGGACCGATCGGGCTCGCGCTCATTCTGGTCGGCGGGGTCGCCTACGGGATTCTCTACACGAGCGGATTGATCGCGATCGTGCCGCTCGCGGTAGGGCTCGCCCTCGTGACGGCGGCCGCCGTCACGAACCTCCGCGGCGCCCGCACGGAAGGGGCCAAGCGGAGCACCCGCCTCGGCGTCAACGCGGCGGTGTCGATCGTCGTGCTCGCCGCCATCCTCATCTTCCTCCAGACGCTCTCCGCGCGGCACAACGCCGCCTACGACACGACCTCCAACAAGCGATTCTCGCTCTCGCCGCAGACCGAGAAGATCCTCGCC
>JBGPBA010000045.1:0-6959 GCA_041481005.1 Candidatus Krumholzibacteriia bacterium
ACAACTCGGGGACGGTGACCCTCGGGCAGATCGAGATCAACATCGTGCCGTTCACGATGGATCGCAACCTCCTCTGGGTCGACGACTACTTCACGACCGAGCTGGACACCCTCTCGGGCGATTACGATTACTCGACGCCGTCCTTGAGCGGCTACCGCAAATTCTGGATCGGGCAGGGCAAGAAGACGATCGGGTTCGATCAGTCCCGGGACGTGTACGACGTCCACGACGCGAACAACAGGAGAGCGCCCGAAATCTCGCTCATCGGCCGCTACCGAAACATCATCTGGTCGTATTCGTCGGCCCCCGACGAGATGGCGTGGGACGACATCGTCGCCTTCACGCCCGAGAGCCAGATCAACGCAGGGAGCAAGCTCACCGTGAACTACCTCTCGATCTTCCTCGCAAAGGGAGGCCATCTGCTGACCGAGGGACGGTCCGACCGAGGCGGCGGGCTCGCCTCGGTGCTGCTTGCGTCGACGCAAATTTTTCCGCTCGGCCTCAAGTGCGAGATCACGGGGCCGAAGGAGGGCTGCGAGGGGGATACGAGCGGGGTCAATTCGATGGCCTACAAGGATTACTGCGTTTCGGTGATCGACAAGGTGTCCGGCCCGTTCAGGAGGGGGACGAACATGCCCATCCGGAAGGAAAGCCAGGACGGGATGTTGTACGCGCGGCTCAACGGGGGAGACCCCATCGCGGCGAGCTTCACCGGCCTTCCCGACAGCCTCGGACTCGCGCCGAACGTCGTGAAGCCGGGGAGGTTCTTCGACCCGAGGGTGCGCGGATTCCTCTTCGTCGAGATCTATGATCCCCAGTACTGGATGTCGAAGGTTTTGCTGAAGAGCCAGAAGTGCTTCCATCCTCTGTACCGGATGCGTACGAGGAGCACGGCGTCCCCCGTGGACAATACCCCCGTTGCGCTCGTCCTGACGAAGTACCAGGACATCGACGCGGATGAAGCGCCCGGCGGCACCGTCGCGGCGCCAAGCTTCCATTTCGGCTTCGAGCTATGGTTCTTCAACCCGGTCGCCGTTAATGCTATAATGAATGTAATATTCGACCGGTGGGGCATCCGCGCCTCATCGTAGGTACCGGCACGTTCGATTCGGGTGGTATCGATACATGGTCCAAGGATACGCCTATGCCGTGCGGTTTCCGCGGCGCCTCGCGGCGGGAGCGCTCGGGCTCGCGGCCCTGCTGCTCCTCCCGGGCGCGGGCATGGCTGCCGGGGAGGCGTCCGCGCCTGCCGATCCTCGCCCGGGGCGGAGCCCCGCCTACGACGAAGGTTCCCATGAGCTTCGGTGCACCATTCTCGATGCCGCGACGGGGGACACCCTGTTCGCGCGCTGCCAGGTCAAGGGGGCCGACGGCCTCAACTACGTTCCCATCCTCGGGGGCTTTTACCATTCGGCAAACGGGGGCTACTTCTACTCCAACGGCACCTTCGACGTCCCCGTTCCGAACGGCCGAACCATCGTGCGGGTCGGACGGGGCTTCGAGTACGCGGGATCCGCGGATACGCTCGCGGTGCATTCAGATACATCGATCGTGGTGAGGCTCTCGAGGCTCGTCGACATGGGCGCCCTCGGGTGGTACTCCGGCGATTGCCACATGCACATCGATCATGCGGGCGGCAGCTATACGCTCAGTCCGGCGGACGTCCTTTTCATCTCCCGCGCGGAGGGGCTGAACGTCGCCAACTGCCTCGACAACGGGTACCACTTCACCGGAGCACCCGCGTCGTGCAGCACGGCCGACTGCATCCTCTACCTGTCCGAGGAATACAGGACCAACGGCGAAGGGCATCTCGGCCTCATCGGCCTGACCTCGCTCGTGACTCCCACCGACGGGCTGTGGTGGCCCATGGATTCGAACGTGGCCGCGCGCGCCCATGCGGCGGGCGGGCTCGCTATCTCGGCGCACCCCGGCTCGTCCTTCGATTTCTGGCACGTCGAGGAATGGCCGGCGAACGGCATCGCGAGGGAGCTGCCGATCGACGTGATCGGGCATGCGATCGACGCGATGGACGTCATGAGCTACAGCAACTGCAGACTTTCGGGGATCGAAACGCCGCTCTGGTACCACCTGCTCAACTGCGGATTCAAGCTGCCGGCATCGGCGGGCACCGATGCCGCCGTCAACAGGCAGGAGGAACTTCCGCCGGGAGGGTATCGCGTGTTCGTTCTCGTTCCGGGGGGCTCGTTCACCTACGGCTCGTGGCTGGACGGCCTCGCGAAAGGGAGAACGGTCGTGACGAACGGCCCGCTCGTCACGCACTTCGACGTCGCGGACCGGATGCCGGGAGACAGCCTCGCGTACGCGCACGGATCGAACGTCGCGGCGGGACGGATCTCGGTCCGGAGCGTCCATCCGGTCGGCCGGATCGAAATCGTGCAAAACGGTGTTCCTGTTCGAACGATGGTGCTGACGGGCGCCTCCCGCACGAGCGTGGACACGACCTTTACCGTGCCGATCGACAAGAGCTGCTGGGTGGCCGCCCGCGTTCTCGGGGCGGGGAAGGGGTGGGTCACGATCGGCGACACGATGTTCGCCCACACGAGCCCGGTGTACTTCAAGGTCGCGGGGGAGCGCGTCCTGGAACAGGGGGACGCCCAGTATCTTCTCGCGTGGGTGACCGATCTGAGAACGCTCGGCTCGACGAAGGGGCAGTGGCTCGAGCCCGTCGACTCGGTGGGTTTCTTCGCCGCGTGCGACGCCGCGCGTGAATACTACAATCGGCTCATACTGGGGCCGGCCTCCGACGCCGGGTCGGGCGGAGCGGGCTCGACGGGCGCGCCGCCGGCGATCCGCTGCGCCAATGCGCCGAACCCGTTCAGCGGGAGTACCGCGCTCACCTTCACCGTGCCGAACGGCTCCGCCGCGGGGGGACCCGGCGGAGGCGCGGCGTCCGCCGCGACCGGAACGGTTCGTCTCACGATCTACGACGTGTCGGGAAGGATCGTGAGGCGGCTCGTTCAAAAGTCGCTCCCCGGCGGCTCGCACACCGTTTCGTGGGACGGCAGGGACGAGAGCGGGGCGCGGGTGGCGAGCGGCATCTACTTCGCGAGGGTATCCGCCGGCGCCCAAGCCGTCACCCGCAAGATGCTTCTCGTTCGCTAGCGATTCATCGGCGAGGGCCCGTCGCGCCCGGCCGCGGCCGCCTCGCTTCCCCCGAGAAAAAACCCCCGGGCTCTCGCGAACCCGGGGGTCTTCATGTATGGTAGCGGGGGCTGGATTTGAACCAGCGACCTTTGGGTTATGAGCCCAACGAGCTACCGGACTGCTCCACCCCGCAGCAACCGTTCACTAATACTATGGGTTTCCCGGTCTCCTGTCAATAGCTCTTGATGCTTTGTTCCCATCGGGAGAGTCGGGCGGCGGGAGGATGCGATAAACCCTGTCGCCCGGCCTGAGGTATCCATACTTCTCCCGCGCGATTTTCTCGATCGTGAACGAATCGTCCTTGAGGAGCTCGATCTCGGCGCTCAGAAAGGCGTTCTCCTGCTCGAGCCCCACGATCTTCCCCTGGAGCGTCTTCATCTGTTTCTGCGCCGTCCAGAGCTTCCAGAGCCCCACGTCCCCGGCGACGAAGATGAGGGTGATAAGGACGCCCACGGCGATGAGCAGCGCGCGGGCGAAGCGGGGGGTGATGTCGACGCTCCGGCGCACCCGCAAGTACTGCGGACCCTGTCCCCAGAGACTCTTCACGTTGTCCTCCCGAAGGCGCGAGAGCCGGGGAATATGGCGATCTCTCCGAGCTCTTCCTCGATCCGGATGAGCTCGTTGTACTTGGCGATCCGGTCGGTACGCGACGCGGAGCCGGTCTTGATCTGCCCCGCGTTCGTCGCCACCGCGATATGCGCGATCGTCACGTCTTCGGTCTCCCCCGACCGGTGCGAGACGACGGCCGTGTACCCGGACCGCGTCGCCATCTCGATCGCGTCCAGCGTTTCCGTCAGCGTCCCGATCTGGTTGAGCTTGATGAGAATCGAATTGGCTACGCCAGCGTCGATCCCGCGCCCGAGGCGTTCGGTGTTCGTCACGAAGATGTCGTCGCCGACGATCTGGATGTCACCGCCGAGCCGCTCGGTCAGGAGCCGCCAGCCCTCCCAGTCGTCCTGGGCGAGACCGTCCTCGATCGAGACGATAGGGAAGTCGCGCACGAGCGACGCGTAGAAATCGATGAGCTCGCCGGAGGTCATCGTCTTCCCTTCGGCGGCGAGGTGGTAGCGGTCGTTCTTGAGGAGCTCGCTCGCCGCCACGTCGATCGCGAGCGCCACGTCGCGACCCGGTTCGTAGCCCGCCTTCTTGATGGCGAGCGAAAGGATCTCGAACGCCTCGCGGTTGGAGGAGAGCCGCGGCGCGAACCCTCCTTCGTCGCCGACCGAGGTCGCGAGCCCCTTCTCGGCGAGGATCTTCTTCAGCGCGTGGAACACCTCGGCCCCGTACCGGAGCGCTTCCGTGAACGTCTCCGCCCCGACGGGTACGATCATGAACTCTTGAATGTCGATCGCGTTATCGGCATGCTTGCCGCCGTTGAGCACGTTCATGAGCGGGACGGGGAGCACCTTCGCATTGACGCCGCCGACGTACTGGTAGAGCGGCACGTCCAGCGCCGCCGCCGCGGCCGTCGCCACCCCCACCGAAACGCCGAGGATCGCGTTCGCACCGAGTTTCCCCTTGTTCGGCGTCCCGTCGAGCTCGCAGAGCACCTTGTCGATATAAACCTGGTCGCATGCGTCGAGGTCGACGATCTCGGGGGCGATCACCTCGTTCACGTTGTGGACGGCCTTCAGAACCCCCTTGCCGTTGTAACGCTTCTGGTCACCGTCGCGGAGCTCCACCGCCTCGTGCTCTCCCGTCGAGGCGCCCGAAGGCACGATGACTCTCCCGTGCGCGCCTCCGTCCAGGTACACCTCGACCTCGACCGTCGGGTTCCCGCGAGAGTCCAGCACCTCTCTCGCCAGGATATGCTCAATGGTCGTCATCTTGCCCCCTTTGTAACTCTCTTTTTTGCAAGAGGTAAGGTCGACTTACCGAGAAATCGAGTCTACGTGCCGCCGCGGGCAGTGTCAAGGGAAAACCGGGCGGCGGGGCGCGCCCCGGTTGTAATTCGTCTTTCCAGCCCTGGGTGAACCTGATATTTTCATCGCGGCGAACCCCCTGCAACGCGAAAATATACGCCGCCGCCCGAAACATTGACCGCCGGCGTTCGTAATGAAAAGGTGTGAGGTTTGGTCGACGAAGACAGAAATCTGATCCAGCGGTGCCTGAAGGGAGAGGAGAAGGCATTTGAAGCGCTGCTCGGAAAATACCGCACCTCGGTGTTCAGCATCTGCCTGCGCATGGTCAGGAACAGGAGCACCGCCGAGGACATCGCCGAGGAGGTGTTCGTCAAGATCTTCTCGGCCCTCGACCGGTACGATCCGACCTTTCCATTTTCGAGCTGGCTTCACAGGATCACGTCAAATCTCTGCATCGACTACCTGCGCAGGGAGAAGGATCGAGCGATCTCTCTCGACCAGCCGCTCGGCGGGGACGACGACGGACCGCTCCTCCAGATTCCGGCGCGGACGGCCGCTCCCGACCGGGAGGTCGAATCGAAGGAGATGATGGCGATGCTGGATGAGGCGATCGCGCGGCTCCCCGAGCATTACCGGATCATCGTGATCCTGAGGCACCAGGAAGAGCGTTCGTACGAGGAGATTTCGGAGACGCTCGGGATCCCGCTCGGCACCGTCAAGGCCCGGATTCACCGGGCGCGGAACATGATTGTCGAGTATCTGAAGACGAAGGGCCTCTTCCGGGAGAGAGGCGGGAGAACAGGTGGTGATTGACGTGCAGCGGAAGATATCGAAGCGCGGCCGGAGCGCGATGTGCGCGGGGTCCGTCATCGGAATGATCGTCCTCTTCGCGGGCGGGGCGGCGCTCGGGGCGGTCGAGCGCGAACAGGACTCGACGATGACCGTCCCGATGCGCGGCGCAAAGGTCGTCACGATCACGAACTCGCGGGGGGACATCCATGTCGTCGGTCAGCCGGGGCGGACCGACGTCTTGATCGAGTACCGCAAAACGGTCAAGGCGAAAGACGATGCCGAGGCGGCGCGTTTGTTCGCGATGCTCAAGCTCGCGGTGACGAGGGATGCCGAGGGCATCAAGGTGTCCGCGAGATACCCTGAGGAGACCGATCGCGAGCGGAGCATCATCGGATACATCATGCAGCGCTACCCGAGCCTCGATCTCGAAGTCACGGTCACGCTCCCGTCGGGGCTCGACGTCGCCGCGATGACCTCGAGCGGCGACATCGAGCTCACCGGCGTCGGCGGCTCGGCCGAGGTCAGCTCGGCGAGCGGCAACGTCGACGTGAGCGCGCTGGGCGGCGAGCTCAAGGCGAGCACGGCGAGCGGCGACCTGACCGTCTCGGGAGTCGGCGGGGGCGCGGCCTTGACGACGGCGAGCGGTGACATCTCGGCGCAGCAGATCAAGCGAAACGCGGTCGTTCAGACCGCTTCGGGAGCCATCGGGGTGCAGGGAGTGGGGGGCGATCTCACCGCTGCGAGCGTGTCGGGAGACGTCACCGCCGAGGGTGCCGCCCGCGTCGTATTCAGCGGCACGAGCGGCAGCGCGAAGTTCACCGGCGTCCGGGGCGGCGTCACGGCGGCGGTCACCTCGGGCGACGTCACGGTCGACGCCGAGCCCGGTTCCGCGGCCAACTACGAGATTCGGACCTCGAGCGGCGAGATCGTGCTGCGCTTCGTGAAGAAGCTCCCCGGGGGATTCATTCTCAAGGCGAGAACGACTTCGGGCGAGATCTCGGTCGATCTGCCCATCGAGGTGTCCAAGGTCAGCCGGCACGATCTCGCCGGCGTCGTTCGCGGGGGCACATCGCTCGTCGTCGTCGAAACGGCGAGCGGGGACGTGACGGTCACGGAGGCGGAGGAGTAGGGCCGATGGAT
>JBGPBA010000046.1:0-6956 GCA_041481005.1 Candidatus Krumholzibacteriia bacterium
CCCGCCCGTTCGGGCGGGGATTTTCTTGTGCCCCCGTTGTGCTTGGGAGGTCTATAGCTTGATGATGCTGAAGTTCACGCGAACGGCGAGGTACGAGAAAAGCTTGCCGTGGCCGGTAGGGAAGGCGTTGTATTCGATCTCTCCGCCGATACCCTTCATTCCCATGAACCAGTAGTCGAAACCGGCGCCCACCGTCCCGCCCACCTTCACTTCCGCGTCCGATATGCCGCCGATGGGCTCCGTGGTCAGGTGCGGCAGGGTCTTGAATGCGCCTCCCGCGAGCGAGGCATGAACCTGCATGAGGGGGGCAATGGTGAAATAGTACTTCGCCTTCGCGAGGATCGGGATGATCGCGAGCCTCTCGTAAATGCCTCCGGTCTTCTTGAATGCAACGACGTCGTAGCCGACGGCGAAACCGACGGACAGGCTGTTGGTGAGCATTTTCCCGGACTGAAGATCGAGTCCGATGAGCCCGGAGGGAGCCCCGGACACCGTCGCCTGCGTATAGGCGATGCCGAAGTTGGCGACGAGCTGCTTTGCCACCGGCTGGCCGTTGACCGACCCCGCGCCGACCGAGCAGCAGAGGAGAAAGGAGCTCGACAATACGATGATTCTCTTGAGATTCAAATTCGTCCTCCCCAGAGGTAGTTCAAACTCACCGTAAGCAAGTATCTACTTGTATAATAGACCCGCAGAACCGCGTCAAGGGCTTTATCTTCCCCGCGCGAACATTCGGGACGGGCTCGCGGGCCTCGCGCCCGTCCCCGCCGGGAGGCCCCCCGGGGCAATCGCGGCTGACCCGCATTTCCTTTGCAGCGAACGGCGAATTTCTGGTAAAGTAACGACTTACGCGGCGGCCCGCGCCGCGGCGAACGAACGGAGAGACCGACCGTGCGGATTCTCATGGTGCAGACCTTCTATTACTATCGGGGCGGGGACTCGACGTACATGCTCTCCCTCTCCAAGCTCCTCGAGGAGCACGGGCATGAGGTGATCCCATTCGCGATGGAGCACCCGATGAATCTCCCGTCGCCGTATTCGCGCTCCTTCGTGAGCCACGTCGATTTTCCCGAGCTCCTGCGGAAGCGCTCCCCCGCGGCCGCGTTGAAGGTCGTCACCCGGAGCGTCTACAGCGGCGAGGCTCGCGCGAAGATCGCCGCCCTCGCCGACGAGGTCAAACCCGATCTCGCCCACTTTCATAACATCCACGCGCACCTGACGGCCTCCATCGTGGCTCCTCTTCGTGCGAGGCGCATCCCGATCGTCTGGACGCTCCACGATTACCGCCTCCTCTGCCCCAACACCTCGTTTCTGAGCGGCGGCGAGATCTGCGACAGGTGCCTCCCGAACCGTTTCCACGAGGCGATGGTTCAGCGCTGCAAGAAGGGAAGCCTCGCCGCGAGCTTCGTCGCGATGCTCACGACCTGGTACGATCGCCTCATCAGGATCCCGACTCGGATCGACCGCTTCATCACGCCGAGCGACTTTCTCAGGGAGAAGCTCATCCAGGGGGGCTTCGACCCGGCCCGGATCACGACCGTGCCGAATTTCGTCGACCTCTCGGCGTACCGCAGCCTCCCCGAGAAGGATTATTTTCTATACATCGGCAGGCTGAGCCATGAGAAGGGGCTCGACATTCTCATCCGGGCGGTCGCGAGGCTCGATGCGGGGCGGCTCCTCATCGTCGGATCGGGTCCCGAGGAAGAAGCCCTGAGGCAGCTCGCGCGGAAGCTTGGAGCCGGCCGGGTCGAATTCGCCGGATACAAGAGCGGAGACGACCTCAAGATGATCCTCGCCGAGGCGCGGTTCGTCGTCCTTCCGTCCCGCTGGTACGAGAACCTTCCGTTCGCCGTGATGGAGGCGTTCGCGGCGTCCAAGGCGGTCGTCGCCTCGAGAATCGGCGGCATCCCCGAGATGGTCGACGACGGCGTGAACGGGCTCTTGTTCCCGATGGGGGATGAGGATGCCCTTGTCGACCGCCTTGCGCGGCTCCTTCGCGACCCGGGCGCGCGGTTGGAAATGGGGCACAGGGGCAGGGAAAAGGCGGGACGACTCTACGACCGCGAGACCCATTACGGCCGGATCGTGCGCATTTACCAGGACGTCCTCAATCGCTGAGCGGAGGAAAAGGCCGCGCGTAGTGGAACGGTGAGGTTCTTTTCTCCCCCTTGTTCCTCACCGCAAAGGGTGTTAGAATCGACACGGTCTTCTTGATTCCCTAACTCCGCCCTCGTGTCGGGTTGTGTCGGGGCGTAGCGCAGCCCGGTTAGCGCGCTTGCCTTGGGAGCAAGAGGTCGCTGGTTCAAATCCAGTCGCCCCGACGTTTTGCTCTTGCCGGGCTGTCGTATCAAAGACATTCGGGGATAGCGTTGCAGCACCGAACGCCGCGATCGGAGAGGGAAGAATGTCGGTGAAGAAGAAACCGACGTCTCATATTCCGGGGGACCTGCTCGCCGAAGAGCGATACCGCTCTCTTTTCGAATCCATGACGCAGGGCGTCGTGTATCAGGACGCCGACGGGAAGGTCATATCCGCGAATCATGCGGCCGAAGTGATGCTCGGCGTGTCCCTCGAGCAGATGCAGGGCCGGACCTCCGGCGATCCGCGATGGAGGACGATCCGCGAAGACGGCACGGAGTTCCCCGGTGAGACGCATCCAGCGATGGTGGCGCTGAGGACCGGTGTTCCGGTCGAGAACGTCGTGCTTGGAGTCTTCAACCCCACGTTGAATGAATACCGGTGGCTCAGGGTCGATGCCGTTCCGCAATTTCGCCCAAGAGAGAAGAAGCCGTACCAGGTCTACGCCTTGTTCGACGACATCACCGTTCGCAAGAGAGCGGAGGACGAGCTCAAGCGGAGCGAGGAGAAATATTCGGCCCTGTATTCTTCAATGACGGAAGGGGTCGCGCTGCACGACGTCGTTTATGATTCAGCCGGCAGCCCCGTCGATTACATCATCGCCGACGTGAACCCCGCGTATGAGCAGATTACGGGGCTACCGCGCGAAAGCGTCGCGGGCAAGAAGGCCTCCGATGTTTACGGAACCGGTGCTCCGCCGTATCTCGATATTTACGCCAGGGTGGCGTTTTCAGGGAAGCCCGAATCATTCGAAACCTACTTTCCCCCGATGAAAAGGCATTTCGGCATATCCGTGTTCTGCCCGTCCAAGGGGCGGTTCGCAACCGTGTTCAGGGACATCACCGATCGCAAGCTCGGGGAAGAGCAGCTGCGAGAGGCGCGCGATTATCTCGAAAACCTGTTCAACTACGCGAATGCCCCCATTATCGTATGGGACCCCGATCTCAGGATCACCCGTTTCAACCATGCCTTCGAACGCCTGACGGGACTGAAGGCAGAAGAGGTTCTTGGCAAGAAGCTCGGCATCTTGTTCCCCGAGAGCGCCCGGGAGCAGTCGTTGACGCAGATTCGGCGGGCGGTAGCCGGGGAACGCCTGGAGACGGTCGAAATACCCATCCAGTCCGTTGACGGGGGAGTTCACACCGTGCTCTGGAACTCGGCCACCCTCTTTGCGGCGGACGGCAGGACCCCGGTGGCCGCGATCGCCCAGGGCCAGGATATCACGCGGCGCAAGGCGGCCGAGGAAGAGCGGCAGGACCTCCTCGTCCGCGAGCAAGAGGCGCGACGGGAAGCCGAGGCGGCCAACCGGGCAAAGGACGAGTTTCTCGCGGTCCTGTCGCACGAGCTGCGAACTCCGTTGACGGCAATCCTGGGTTGGGTCAAGATGCTCGAATCCGGCCGGCTCGGCGCGGTACATGCCAGGCGCGGCCTCGAGGTCATCGAGCGCAACGTCAGGACGCAGACGCGGCTCATCGAGGATCTCCTCGACGTGTCGCGGATCATAGCGGGGAAGCTCAAGCTCGAGAAAACGATCGTCGATCTCGCCGCCATCGTGCAGACGACGGTCGAATCGCTCCGGCCGGCCGCACTGGAAAGGGGATTGAATCTCAATTTCAGCCGGGGCGTCCCGTCGGTGCCCTTCGAGGGCGATGCGGCGCGCCTCCAGCAAGTCGTGTGGAACCTCGTGTCGAACGCGATCAAGTTCACGCCGGAAGGGGGACGCGTGGACGTCGATCTGTCGATCTCGGACGGCAAGGCGGTAATCGCGGTCGCGGATACCGGCATCGGCATCAAGCCGGAGTTCTTGCCCCGCCTCTTCGACCGGTTCACCCAGGAGGACAGCAGCACGACGAGGCAGTACACCGGTCTGGGGCTCGGCCTCGCCATCGTCCGCCACATCGTGGATCTGCATGGCGGGATCGTGGAAGCCCGAAGTGAAGGGGAAGGCAAAGGCGCCACGTTCACCGTTGCGCTACCGCTCTCCGCCTCCCTCGACCTGCCGCAACGGCCTCAGCGCGCCGGCGAGCCGATCGAGCTGACGAGGCCTCTGCAGGGGCTCCGCGTGCTCTTTGTCGAGGACGATGATGACTTTCGTGAGTTGGCGGTTGAGATCTTGCAGACGGCGGGCGCCTCGGTCGAGTCCGCGAGCAGCGCCGCCGAGGCCTTCTCGGCGTTTCAGCGCTCGAGGCCCGACGTGCTGGTCAGCGACATAGGTCTTCCCGTCGAGGACGGGTATTCTCTGATGCGAAAGATTCGCGCGTTCGAGAGAGAGCAGGGGGCGGAACCGGTTCCCGCCATTGCGGTGACCGGCTACGCCCAGGTGGACGATCACGCGCGCGTCCACGAGGCCGGGTATCAACAGCACCTGGCCAAGCCCGTGGAGCCGGGCGTCCTCATCGGGATCATCGCTTCCATCTCCCGGGAACCGGATGAAGGCAGGTCGAGCACGTGAAGAAATCCGAGCGGGCGTCCGTGGTTTTCAAAGAGGGGTTCAACTGCGCGCAGGCCGTTTTCTCGACCGTCGCGGAGGACTTCGGGCTCGACTCCGGAACCGCCGCCAAGGCGGCGACGGCATTCGGAGGCGGAATGGCCCGGATGGGATCGACGTGCGGCGCGGTGACGGGCGCCTTCATGGCGATCGGGCTTTCGCGGGGGAACGATCGCCCGACGGACAAGGAATCGAAGGAGAAAGCGTACGGGCTCGGGCGGGAGTTCGTTGAAAGGTTCAAGGTCCGTCACGGATCGATCGTCTGCCGCGAGCTCCTCGGATGCGACATCGGCACGCCCGAGGGGCACGAGCGAGCAAAGGCGCAGGGTCTTTTCGACAATGTCTGCTTGAAGCTCATCGAGGACTCGGTCGAGATACTCGAGGAACTGCTATCGACGTGAAGGGAGGCTGATCATGAGTCTCGGTCCCTGCTCTCCGAGCTCCGTTGCCGTTATGGTGCTCGTCGGGGCCGCCGGCGGCCTCGTGAGGGCGCTCGTCGGAGTCCTGAAGTACATGGAGCAGAACAAGGAGGCGCAGAAGTTTCGCATCGGATATCTCCTTTTCTCCGTCCTCGTGTCGGCGATCATCGGGGGATTCGCCGGGGCCCTCTGCGAGGGCAACTGGAAGCTCGCGGGCCTCGCCGGGTACGCGGGTGCCGATTTCATCGAAAGCCTTTACAAGATCAAAACGCGACAGGGGCTCGTTGGGTGAGGGGGCCGGCGCCGTTCGGTGTCGCGGCGGCTTCCGACAGCGGTGCATCGAGGGCATCCCGACGGACTCGTCGAGGTGCCTCGGCTGACCGTATATGCATCATCGGGTCCCGCCGCCCCTCATGAAAATTTCACGTTGTCTTCATATGATTTTTGCATTTCCGTAGTACATTTCTCGCCGTATGATGTACTCGGGCTAACGAAGTGAGGGAGATTATGCCGCAGGAGCACATTCTCGTCGTCGATGACGAAGACGATATTCTCGAGCTCGTGAGGTACAACCTCGCGAAGGCCGGCTACAAGGTGACCGCGGTCGCCTCGGGGGAGGACGCCATCAAGGCCGCGCGGTCGAAGCTCCCCGACCTTGTTCTCCTCGACCTCATGCTCCCCGGCGTCGACGGACTCGAGGTGTGCAACACCATCAGGCGCGACCAGAGGACGGCAAACATACCAATCGTCATGCTTACCGCGCGGGGAGACGAGGCCGACATTGTAACCGGTCTCGAGCTCGGCGCGGACGACTACATCACGAAGCCCTTCAGCCCGCGGGTCATGCTTGCCCGCGTCAAGGCGGTGCTCCGGCGCAGAACGCGGCAGCCGGCCGAGGAGAAGGCCGTCCTCAAGCTGAAGGACCTCGTCATACACCCGGGCCGGCACGAGGTGATGGTGCGGACGAAGCGCGTCGATCTCACGTCGACCGAGTTTCGGATTCTCCACCTCCTCGCGCGGAGGCCCGGCTGGGTGTTTACGAGGCAGCAGATCATCGATGCGGCGCGCGGGGAGGAGTATCCGGTCACCGACCGCTCCGTCGACGTGCACATCGCCGGGCTGCGGAAAAAACTCGGCCCTCTCGGCTCGCAGATCGAGACGGTCCACGGCGTCGGCTACCGTTTCAGGGAGTCGTAAGTGCGTCGCAAACGGATCCTTTCGCAGCTCTATCCCTATCATTTGCTCATCATCGTCCTCTCGCTCCTTGCCGCGACCATGTACGCCTCCCGCGTCGCCGAGCGGCTCTACCTTCGGAGCACCGAGGAAGGCCTGCTCTCTCGCGTCCACCTCGCCGAGTGGGAATTCGAGCGAATGGGTCAAATACTGGACGAACCCGCCGCGGATTCGCTCGCGAAGGATCTCGGGAGGGCGGCGGGCGCCCGCATTACGATCGTGCTCCCCTCGGGCACGGTCATCGGCGACACGGACGAAGACCCGCGTCTTATGGAGAACCACAGCGACCGTCCCGAGATCATGCGGGCCCTCTCCGGGAACGTCGGGACCGTGACGCGGTACAGCGACACCGAGAAGCGGAACATGATGTACGTCGCAATTCCTCTCAGGATGAACGGTGTCATCGCGGGGGCGCTGCGTGTCTCCGTTCCGATCACCGCCGTCGCGGAAGGCGTGCG
>JBGPBA010000047.1:0-6925 GCA_041481005.1 Candidatus Krumholzibacteriia bacterium
CGTCGACCGCCTCGCCGAGCGCCGCTCGTTGAAGTGGAAACGCGGCGCGGGTCCGGCCATGGAAACGACGTGGCGCGTCGGCCCCGTCTCCGTCATCCTCCTCAAACCGCTCGTGTTCATGAACGCTTCGGGCGCAGCGCTCGAGCGCCGTCGCGGCGTCGCCGCGGCGGAGGTCCTCGTCGTCTGCGACGACATGAGCCTGCCGCTGGGCCAGCTCCGCTTCAGGAAAAGCGGCGGGAGCAGCGGGCACAAGGGGCTCGAGTCGATGATCGCCTCTCTCGGCACCGAAGCGTTCCCGAGGCTCAGGCTCGGAATCGGCGCGCCCCCTCCCGAGATTGACTGGGTCGACTTTGTTCTCTCCGACTTCGAGCCCGAGGAGTACCCCGCCGTCGACGGGATGATCGAGAGCGCCGCCGAGGCGATCGAAGCGGCGCTGCGGGCCGGGCTCGAGGGCGCGATGACCCGCCACAACCGGTCGGGACCTCCCTCAGGCTCCTCTTGACGCCGCCCGTTCCTGCGTGTTATATTGCGCAGCACAACGGCGGGGCGCATACCCCGCCCGCATCAATCCCTACTTTCACGGGGGGATCTTCCCCGATGAAAGTCGTATCAGGCCGAAGGGAGGAATCACGACATGCAATCGTACGAGTGCATCTACATTCTCGATCCGACGCTCGACGAGCAGGCGGTCATGGACAAGGCGGCCAAGTTCGGCGAGATCATCACCTCGCGCCAGGGGGTCATCGGGAGCGTCGATCAGTGGGGCAAGCGCAAGCTCGCCTACCCGATCAAGAAGCGATTCGAGGGGTTTTACACCTTCGTGCGTTTTACCGGCGGCACCGACGTACTCCAGGAGCTCAATCGCGTGTTCCGGTTCGACGAGCACGTCATCCGTCATTTTATCGTCGTTGAAGAACGTCCGAAGCCGGTCGAGCCGCCGAAGGCCCCGGCCGAGAGCAAGTGAGGAGGCACCATGGTCCAGGACAAGAAGAAAAAAAAGGAGAAGCGTCCGCTTCCGACGAAGCCGTGCAGGTTCTGCATCGAGGGATTCGTCATCGATTACAAGGACCAGTCGTTCCTCAGCCGCTTCGTGACCGAGCGCGGGAAAATCACGCCGCGGCGGATCACGGGGACCTGCGCCTGGCACCAGCGGCAGCTCACCAGGGCGATCAAGCGGGCGCGCTTCATCGCGCTTCTTCCGTTCGTGAGGGAATACTATCGGTAGAGGGGGATTCGTCATGGAGGTTATCCTTACCCAGAAGGTGGAGGGGCTTGGGGACCGCGGCGACGTCGTTCGCGTGAAGGAAGGATACGCGCGAAACTTCCTCTTCCCGAAGAGTTTCGCCGTGCCGTCGACCAAGGGCCAGAAGCGCGTGCTCGCGGAGGAGAACCGCCTCCACGACGTGCGCGACCGCAAGCTCAAGCAGACCGTCGAGGCCGTCGCCGAGAAGATGAAGGGGCTCTCGTGCACGCTCGTTGTCCAGGCGGGCGAAGAGGACAAGCTCTACGGCTCGGTGACTGCACACGACATCGCGAAGGCCGTTCAGGACCAGGGATTCGAAGTCGACCATCGGCAGGTCGTTCTCGAGGAGCCGATCAAGAAGCTCGGCGTCTACACCGTGTCCGTCCGACTCCACCGGGAGGTGGAAGTCCCGATCAAGGTTTGGGTCGTGAAGGAGTAGCCCCGGGCCGTCGAGGAGGCAGGGGATGGTCATCCCGGCTCACATTTTCAGGGAATACGATATCAGGGGGCTCGTCGGCACCGACCTCACGGTCGAAACGATGGAACGCCTCGGCCTCGCCGCGGCGGCGACCTTCGTCCGCGAGGAGATTCGTGAGGCGGTCGTCGGCCGAGACAACCGCGCGACGAGCGACATGTACGCCGAGGCCGTCGCGCGCGGGCTGAGGGCGGGCGGAGTTTCCGTCATCGACGTCGGGGTCGTCCCGACCCCGGTCTTCTATTTCGCCGTGAAGGCATGGGGGAAGAGCGCGGGCCTCATGGTCACGGCGAGCCACAACCCGCCTCAGTTCAACGGCCTTAAGGTGTACCGCGGCGAGGGCACGATTTTCGGGGACGAGATCCTCGAGCTCCGCGAGGTCGCCGCGGGGAAGCTCGCCGCGCCCGGGGGCGGCCGCGTCACGAGCCGCGACGTCACGCGCGAGTACGTCGCGTACGTCGCGGGGAACGTGAAGCTCGCGCGGCCGGTCGCCTTCGCCGCCGACGGCGGGAACGGCACCGCGGGCATCGTCGCGAGCGATCTCTTCGCGGCCATCGGCACGAAGCCGCTCGAGCTCTTCATGGATTCCGATCCGAACTACCCGAACCACCACCCCGACCCGACCGTGCCGGGGAACCTCGCCGCTTTGCGGAGAGAGGTCCTCGCGCGCAAGCTCGAGCTCGGCGTCGCGTTCGACGGGGACGCCGACAGGCTCGGCGTCGTCGACGACCGCGGCGAGATTCTCTGGGGGGATCGGCTGCTCGCGCTCTTCGCGCGGGAGGTGCTCCGCGAGAGCCCCGGGGCGGCGGTTATCTTCGAGGTCAAGTGTTCCCAGAGCCTTCCCGAGGACATCATCAGGCACGGGGGACGGCCGATCATGTGGAAAACGGGCCATTCTCTCATCAAGAAGAAGATGCGAGACGAGGGAGCGCTTTTGGCGGGCGAGATGAGCGGCCACCTCTTCTTCGCCGACCGATACTACGGGTTCGACGACGCGATCTACGCGGCGTGCCGCCTCATCGAGATCGTCTCGCGCGAGCGACTCCCGCTCAGCGGGCTCTTGGCGGACCTTCCCCACTACGAGAGCACTCCCGAGATCCGGATCGAATGCGACGACGCCCGCAAGTTCGACGTGGTGCGCGAAGCCCGCGACTACTTCAGACGGCATTACGACGTGATCGACATAGACGGCGCACGGATACAGTTCGACGGCGGATGGGGGCTCGTGCGTGCCTCCAATACGCAGCCGGTGCTCGTTCTGCGGTTCGAGGCAACGACGAAGGATCGGCTGCGGGAGATCAAGCGCGAGTTCGCCGGGGTTCTGTCCCGGTACATCGACACCGCCGCGCTGACGGAGGAGTGAGCCTCATGTACGGAGTGATCTTGGCCGGGGGGAGGGGGACGCGGTTCTGGCCGGCGAGCCGCACCTCGCGCCCGAAGCAGTACCTCGACATTACCGGCGCGGGGAGCATGCTCTCCCTCACGTACCGGCGCCTCGCCGCGTTCATGCCGCCGGAGCGGATATTCCTTCTCACCCTCGCCGAACAGCTCCCGCTCGTGCGCGACGAGCTCCCAGAGCTTCCGCCCGAGCGAATCTTCGTGGAGCCGGTCGCCCGAAGCACGGCCCCATCGATCGCGGTGGCGGCGCTCCTCATCCGCGCGTGCGGCGGGGACGAGCCCTTTCTGTGCTGTCCGGCGGACCACATCATCAGGCGCGAGGAGGAGTTCGCGCGCATCATCCGTGCCGCCGCCGCGCTCGCGGCGGAGCGGGACGTCCTCGTTACGATCGGCATCGTGCCGCGCTACCCGGCGACCGGCTACGGGTACGTCGAGGCGGGGCCCGAGGCCTCGACGCGCGACGGCGTCACCTTCTCCGCGGTGACGCGCTTCCACGAGAAACCAGATGAGGCGCGCGCGAGCGCGTACGTCGGGGCGGGGGGGTTCTACTGGAACAGCGGCATCTTCCTGTTCCGTCCGTCCACCTACCTCGACGCCTGGGCGCGGCACCTGCCCGAGGGCGAGGCGCCGCTCGCGGCGATCGCGGGGGCGCTCGGCACCGGCGAGGGGCGCGCGGTCGTCGAGCGTGAATATCCGAAGATGCCGGCGATCTCGATCGACTACGGGATTCTCGAGAAGGCGCGGAACGTCGTTATCGCCTCGGCCGACATCGGCTGGAGCGACGTCGGGTCGTGGGATTCGCTCTTCGAGCTTCTTCCGGTCGACGGCCGGGGGAACGTCGGCGCCGGGCGGACCGTGCTCGTCGATTCGCACAACAACCTCTTCTTCAACCCGGGAGGCGTGACGGCGGCGGTCGGCGTCGACGACGTCATCGTCGTCGTCGACGGGAAGACCGTCCTCGTCTGTAAGCGCGGCGACAGCCAGCGCGTCCGGGAGCTCATCGATGAAATGGAGAAACGAAACCTGAAGGATCTCCTCTGACGGAGCGTCGGGGGACATGCAGCATGAAAAGGAGGCACGCATGAGGGTGAGGAGTTTGATCGTTCTAGTCCTGTCGGCGCTTCTCGCGGTCTGCGTCGGGTCGTGTGCCAAGAAGGGGAAAGAAGGCGGTCTCACGGTGAAGAGCGGCCTGGCCGCCCGCGTGGACGGCTCGAAGATCACCGAGCAGGAGATGCTGCGGCGATTCGAGGAGCTCTCCGAGCAGCAGAAGAATGAGTTCAAGGGACGAGAGGGTCAAGCCAAGTTCGTCGACCGGCTCATCGAGCAGGAGCTTCTCTACCGAGCGGCGCTCGATAAGGGGCTCGCCAAGGATGACGAGGTGCAGCGCAAGATCGAGAACACCACTTCGAACATTCTCGCCGCCGAGTACTTCGCGAAGTACGTCCAGGACAAGATCAAGGTGACAGACGCGGACATCGCGGCGTACTACGATGAGCACAAGAAGGAGTTCGTGAATCCGCCGGTGCTCAGGGCGCAGTACCTCTACTCGGTCGACAGCCTCAAGGCGGTCGCGTGGCACAAGAAGCTCAAGGCAGGGGCGAACTTCAACAAGCTCGCGAAGGACGAGTCGGAGGACAGGACCCTCGCCCCGTCTCTCGGCGATATGGGCTACTTCAACCTCGGCGGCTACGCGAGGGCGATCGGCGCCAATGACAACTTCACGAAGGCCGTCGATACGCTCGCCGTGGGGCAGATCAGTCCCATCATTCGACTCGAAAAAGGCTACGGGATCGTCAAGCTCACCGAGCGGAACCCGGTGAAGGTCCAGGCGCTTGCCGACGTCTCGCAGATGATCGAGAACAAGCTCACGAGGCAGAAGTCGGAGGACATGTACAAGCAGGAGATCGAGCGGCTCAAGGCGAAGTACCCGACGGATAACTACGTGCGCCAGATGCTCTCCGCGAGCACCCGCACGTCGGAGGAGCTTTGGGAGATGGCCCAGATGGAAGAGGATCCGCACCAGCGGATCCAGTACTACCGGGACATCGTCAACCTCTACCCGACCGACAAGAACGCGCCGCAGGCGCTCTTCATGATCGGATTCGTGTACGCCGAGGATCTGCAGGATTTCGTGCAGGCGCGCCGGACCTTCGACGAGCTCGAGAAGAAGTACCCGGGGAGCGACATGACCGAGTCGGCGAAGTGGATGATCGACAGCATGCAAAAGCCGGGCCCGCGCTTCGACTCGTACGAGAAGATGCAGAAGGCGATGGAGAGCGAGAAGGGGCGGACGGGCACAAGCGGAAAGTAGGGGTCGGTCAATGGAGCTCATCGAGGTGTTCGTGAGGGGAATCGCGCTCGACCCCGAGCGCAAGCATCCCGTGGTGCTCCTCAAGGCGGAGGGGGAGGACGAGATCCTGCCCATCTGGATCGGCACCGCCGAGGCGACCGCGATCTTCACCGCGCTCGCCGGAAAATCGTTCGAGCGGCCGATGACGCATGATCTTCTCAAAATCGTCGTCGACGTGCTCGGCGCCGCGATCCAGAAGATCGAGATTACCGGCATCCAGTCCGATACCTACTTCGCGCGCATCGTCCTTGGGCGCGGGGACGACGTCTTCTACGTCGACGCGAGGCCGAGCGATTCGATCGCCCTCGCGTTGCGGGCGCACGCCCCGATCTTCATCGACCGCGACCTGTTCAACTCGTACAAACGGGGAGTCGATCTCGGACCCGACGAGGAGGACGACGTGCGCAAGCGTCTCAAGGACCTCGATCCGGGGAGCTTCGGCGACGTCGATACCTAGGAGGATGCCCGTGGTAGAGCCGTTTCAGGGGAAAGAGCCGGTGGTGGGGGCGAACGTCTACGTCGCCGCGACGGCGCGCGTGATCGGAGACGTCGTGCTCGCGGACGGCGCGAGCGTTTGGGAGTTCGCCGTCGTCAGGGGCGACATGTGGCGCATCCGGATCGGGGAGCTCTCGAACATTCAGGATCTCTGCATTTGCCACGTGACGAACGGGGGGCCGCCCGTGACCGTCGGGAGCCGGGTCACGGTCGGGCATCGCGCCATTCTCCACTCGTGCACGATCGAGGATTCGTGTCTCATCGGGATGGGAGCGATCCTTCTCGACGGCGTGAGGGTGGGAAGCGGGAGCATCGTCGCCGCGGGGAGCGTACTCCTCGAGGGCTTCGAGGTTCCGCCGCTCTCCCTCGTCGCCGGCGTCCCCGCGACGGTCAAGAAAAGGCTCTCCGAAGCCGCGGTGGAGCGGATCGCGCACAAGGCCGAGGAGTACCATCGGCTCGCCCTCGCCTATCTGGGGCGCGCGCCGTACGTCCTCCCGAAGGGATGATCATGCGCACCGCCGTTATCGCACTGTGCTGCCTCGCGATCCTTGCGCCGTTCGCCGGCCCGGCGGTCGGGCAGGGTGTCGACGGGGGGCCGACGAGCGCTCTCGCGGAGATGCGCGCCCTCGCCGCGAAGAGCGACTTCAAGGGAGTCCGGCGGTCGGGCAAGAAGCTGCTCGCCGCGTACCCCGACGCGGAAGCGTCGGTCGAGGCTCGGCTTCTCCTCGGCGCCGCCGACTGCAAGCTCGGATTCTACGACGAGGCGAAGGCCGCCCTCGCCCCCGTCGTCGCGAAGGGCGGTTCGGGGACCCAAACGAGCGAGGCCTACCTCCTCATCGGCGAGGCGGACCGGTCGAAGGGCGCTTACGCGGAGGCGGCCTCGAGCGTGCTGCGCGCGCTTTCCCTCCATCCGGATGATTCCCAGCGAGGCCGAGGAAGGGGGACGCTCGTCGAGATCGGCGAG
>JBGPBA010000048.1:0-6823 GCA_041481005.1 Candidatus Krumholzibacteriia bacterium
AGGGTCGGCTCTCCGGAGCCCGAGAGCGTGATCACGTCCGGCTTGTCCCTCATCTGCGAGAGCCGCTTTTCGAGCTCGTCGAGGATCTCGGCGACCGGGTAGAAAGCCCGTCGTTCGCACGTCAGCTCGGTCGTCGCCCCGCACTCGCAATACACGCAGTTGAAGCTGCAGGTCTTGTACGGGAGGACGTCGACCCCGAGCGAAAGCCCGAGCCTCCGAGAGGGCACCGGTCCGAATATTCTCCTCATGCGGACGCCCCCTGCGCCGATTCCTCCCGCAGGTGGAAGACGCCGAAGAGGATGCCGGCCGTCAGCGAGAGGATCGATCCGGCGATGAAGGTCGCCTCGGGCGAGAAGCGCCACAGCCAGCCGCCGATCATGCCCGCGGGAAGGAGCGCGAGCCCGACGACCGTGTAATAGAGGGCGAATCCCGTCGCCCGGCGATCGCGGGGGATGAGGGTCGCCACGTACGCGGTGAAGACCCCGTCCGTGACGGCGAGGTAGATGCCCTGCAGCGGAAAGAGGAGCCACAGCACCGACTTGCTCACGTCCGCGGCGAACAGCGCGTACACCGCGGCGTAAATGAAGTAGCCGAGGAACGCGACTCGCGCCTTGCCGAAGCGGTCGGCGATCTTCCCCGCGGGGTACGAGAGAAGGGCGTAGACGGCGTTCATCGTGAGGTAGAGAACCGGAATCATGCTCTCGCTGAAGCCGAATGTCTTCGCCCGGAGGATGAGGAAGAAATTGGACGAGTTCCCGAGCGAAAAGACGGCCGTCACGATGAGGAAGAGCTTCATCTGCCGGGGGAAGGTGCTCCGGGCGGGAGGGGCTCCCTCGGTCGCCTGCGTCTCGGCGGCAGCCGGACGGCGCTCCGGCTCGGGCGGCTTCACGAACACGGGTCGCTTCGCCTTTTCGTGCACGAGAAACCTGATCGTGAGCACGGCGAGAATCGCCGGAAGAAGCGAGATCCAGAAGACGTCGCGGTGTCCGAAGCCGAGGGCGAGGATGCCCGCCGCGAGGGCGGGGCCGAGAACGGCCCCCGCCGTGTCCATGGCCCGCTGGATGCCATATGAGCGCCCGTACCGGTCCGCCGAGACGGCATCCGCGATGAGGGCATCCCGGGGAGGCGTTCGCACACCCTTTCCCGCCCGGTCGAGGAGTCGGAACCCGAGCACCTGCGTCCACGTGGACGCCAGCGCGAGGATCGGCCGACTCAGCGTCGAAATGCCGTATCCGAGCATGACGACGATCTTGCGCTTCTTGATTCGATCGGAGAGGGTGCCCGAGAAGACCCTGAAGAACGACGCCATCGACTCGGAGAGCCCGGCGACGAAACCGATCGCGAGGCTCCCCGCGCCGAGAGAGGCGAGGAAGACGGGGAGCAGCGGATAGATCATCTCGCTGCTCACGTCCATGAAGAAGCTCGTGAGCCCGAGGGCGAGAACCGTTTTCCGGCCGTTCGAGGTTTTCGTGTCGCTCATGTCCGCCTCCGATCGCGGACGACTATACCTGAGCCTTTTGGAGTTGTCAAATCTCCGCCGGTGCAATACCTTCATTGGGACGAACGGGGGCGAAGGGAGCGTGAACAATATGCAAAAGGGCGGCATGGGCTCCTCCGTGCTTGAGCTCTACAGGGCGAAGAAACGCACGGTCGACGACATCGTGAAGATCGTGAAGCCGGGGAGCCGCATATTCATCGGCTCAGGGGCTGCGGAGCCCCAGACGCTTGTCAAGGTCCTCATCGAGCGCGGCAAGTCGATCGCCGATCATGAGACGATCAACCTCATCGAGCTGGGGACGACGCCCTACGCGGAGACCATTCTCAGCAAGCCCTTTCACCAGAATGCCTTTTTCATCGGCGCGAACGTACGCGACGCGGTGAACGAGGGGCGCGCCGAGTACACGCCGATATTCATGTCGGAGCTTCCCTGGTACATCCGCTCGGGGCGCCTGAGAATCGACGTCGCGTTCATTCAGGTGGCGCCTCCCGACAACTACGGTTTTTGCTCGCTGGGAGTCTCGGTGGACGTCGTCAAGGCGGCCGCCGAGAACGCCGAGCTCATCATCGCCGAGGTCAATCGGCAGATGCCGCGCACGCTCGGCGACTGCTTCATCCATCTCAAGGACATCGATCACGTGATCGAGAGCGACCTTCCGCTGCTCACGTGGGTGCCCCCGGCGCCCGACGAGGTCGCCGACCGCATCGGGCAGAACGTCGCCCGCCTCATCGGGGACGGCGCGACGATTCAGGCGGGGATCGGGATGATCCCGAACGCGATCCTCGCGCACCTCAAGGACAAGAAGGATCTCGGGATCCACACCGAGATGTTTTCGGACGGCATCATCGACCTCGTCGAATCGGGCATCGTCACGAACCGTAAGAAGACCCTCCACAACGGCAAGATCATCGCGACCTTCTGCATGGGGACGCAGCGCCTGTACGACTTCGTCGACGACAACCCGCTCATCGAGTTTCACCCGTGCGATTACACGAACGACCCCTTCCTCATCGCGCGCAACGACAACATGGTGTCGATCAACGCGGCGATCCAGATCGATCTCACCGGGCAGGTTTGCGCCGATTCGATCGGGGAGTACTTCTACGCGGGGATCGGAGGACAAGTCGATTTCGTCCGCGGGGCGGCCCGTTCGAAGGGGGGCAAGCCGATCATCGTGCTCCCGTCGACGGCGAAGAAGGGGGCGGTCTCGCGCATCGTGCCCTTCCTCGACCAGGGGGCCGGCGTCGTGACCTCGCGCGGCGACGTCGCGTACGTCGTCACCGAGTACGGCATCTGCAATCTCCACGGCCGCAATCTCCGCGAGCGGGCGCTGGCGCTCATCAGCATTGCGCACCCCGACTTCCGCGACGATCTTCTCAACTACGCGAAGCAGCGGCACCTCGTCCACCTCGACCAAATGTCGCTCACCGTCGCGGGGCGCTTCTATCCCGAGCAGTACGAGCACTGGGCCGAGATCGGGCAGTTCAAGGTCTTCTTCAGACCGATCAAACCGACGGACGAGGCGATCGAGCGGGCCTTTTTCTACTCGTTGAGCGACGAGACGGTCTACTATCGCTTCTTCAACATCGTGAAGACGATGCCGCATGAGAAGCTCCAGCCGCTCGTGAACATCGACTACCGCGAGGAGATGGCGATCGTCGGCCTCATCGGGGAGCCGGGGGACGAGGAGATGATCGCGATCGGCCGCTTCAAGCTCGACCACGCCGACAACTACGCCGAGGTCGCCTTCGTCGTGCACGACCGCTGGCAGAACCAAGGCATCGGCACCTACCTCATGGGCCGGCTCATCGAGATCGCGCGGAGCATGGGGGCCGAAGGGTTCAAGGCGGACGTGCTCGCCGACAACAAGAAGATGCTCCACGTCTTCCACAAGTGCGGGTATCCCGTGCACAGCCAACTCGAGGAAGGCACGTACTCCATTCGCATCAACTTCAGCGAGAGGAGAACGGCGCATGAGCGCCATGGAAGGTGAACGGGCGGTCTTCGTCAATTCGCGTCGGCTCGGTGCCTTCCGCTTCAGCCCCGATCATCCGTTCAATCCCGAACGAATCACGAGGGTTTTCAAGATGTGCGCGGAGCGGGAGCTCCTCTCGGCGCCGAACGTGGCCGTCGTCGACGTCGTGGAGGCCGAGGAGGGTATACTCGAGCGCTTCCACACGCCGGAGTACGTCGAGGCTCTCAAGCGCGCCAACAGCGGCATGGAGGTCGACGTCGACATGCTCCATCATGGGATCGGCTCGATGGAGAATCCCGTGTTCAAGGGGGTCTACGACTTCTCCGCTCTCTCCGCCACGGCGAGCCTCGTCGCGGCGCGGGCCATCGCCGAGGGCGCCGCGGCCGCCTTCAATCCCTGCGGCGGCTTCCATCACGCCCACGCCGACCGGGCGTCGGGCTTCTGCTACGCGAACGACATCGTCATCGCCATCGACGAGCTCAAGGCCCGGGGCCTCAAGGTCGCCTACCTCGACATCGACGCTCATCACGGGGACGCCGTCCAGGAGGCGTACTTTGACGACCCGACGGTTCTCAAAATCTCCCTGCACGAGACGGGGCGGACCCTCTTCCCGTGGGGAGGCTTCGAGCGCGAGATCGGGCAGGGGGCCGGCAGAGGCTTCAATGTCAATGTACCGCTCGAGCCGAACACGGACGACGACATATTTCTCGTCGTTTTCAGGGAAATCGCGATGCCTGCGCTGCGCCTTTTCAAGCCGGACGTCATCGTGGGGCAGTTCGGCACCGACAGCTTCGCCACCGACCCGCTCACCCATCTCAAGCTCACCAACAACGGCTACATCGAGGCGATAGAGCAGCTCCACCGGGAGTTCAGGCGGATCCTCGCGCTCGGCGGCGGGGGATACAATATGGCCGAGGTGGAGCGGGGCTGGACGCTTCTGTGGGCGGAGCTCTCGGGGCTCAGGCTCGACGAGGGGTACGGAGCGGTGCTCGGAGGCGTTTTCCTCGGCGACACGTCGCTGCGAGGTTCCGACCTTCGTAACATGCACGTTTATACGACGGGGCCCGAGAAGGAGAAGCTCCGCGCGCGCGCGCGCGAGCTCGTGTCTCATTTCGAAAAGGAAATCCGTCCGCTCCTCGGCGGGTGAGCCCGCGCGAATCGGTGCATTCCCCAGCGCAAAATGGCATTCGCATCGAGAGAGCCGATGGTCCGCGTGCATGAAGCGGGCGATTCGTCGGGACGGCGGCCGATGAGCGGCGGCGGCCGGTCCCCGCATGCGCCGGCACGGCAAGAATCTGTTTGAATATTGGCCCCGATTCATATAGTTTTCATGCCGTTACATGGACAGCTCGTCGCTCGCTCTGAAGCATTCATTCGACATACGGGTGAAGCATTGCTCGAAAATGAATTTCAAATTCTCGAATCGGAGCTGAACGCCCTGCTCGATGCGGTGAGGCACGTGGGCGGCGCGCGGGAGCTCGAGGCGAAGATCCTCGAAGCGGCCGAGTCGGCGCACTTTCGCAGGGTGGAGGGGGAGCCGCAGGCGCTGGCGCTCATCGGCGACGTCATCCGGGCCACGAAGCCTCCCATCCTCTCGACCGCGTGGGAGGAGGCGTGGGGCTCCCTTTTCTCTCATCTCATACAGATCATCCTCGCGTCGAAGAAGCGCTCCCGGATCCTCATCGAGCATCTCTACGGGGGCGGTCCTCTTCCCCCGGAGGCCAACGGGGAGTGCGTCCTCTGCGTCAATCCCGGCTCCACCTCGACGAAGCTCGCCCTGTACCGCGGGTGTGATCTCGCGGCGTCCGAGGAGGTGCATCTTCCGCCCGACTATCCCGACAGCATCGAGAATCGGGCGAAGGCGATCACCGACTGGGCGAAACAACATGGCGTCCACTGCGGGCAGCTCACGGGGATCGCGTGCCGGGGCGGATTCATCGCGCCCGTTCCGACCGGGACCTACGAGGTAACACCCGAGATGGTCGATGACCTCGAGAAGCCCGCGATCGTCCACGCCTCGAACATGGCCATTCCCATCGGGCTCAAGCTCAGGGAGGAGTTTCCCGGGAGTCAGAGCCTCCTCGTCACGACGACGGACGCCGTCGCTTCCGACGAGATGGAGGTGGGCGCCCGGATGACCGGCATTCGTCGAATTCTCCGGGACGGTTCCGGGGCCCATTACCTGAATCACCGGGCCGTGCACCGGTTGGTCTCGTCGCTGCTCGGCGTCTCCGAGAAGGAGCTCACGACGATCGGGGCTCACATGGGAGGGGGCATCTCGATCCTTCGGCACGTCGACGGCAGGGTCACCGACCTCGTGAACGCCTTCGCCGGCGTCCCGAGCGCAAACCGGAGCGGCAACATCCCGCTCGACGTCCTGCTCCGCGCGATCGACGAGGGGGAGATGAGCCTGCCCGAGCTCAAGCGCTACCTGTACAAGGTCGGCGGCCTCATCGACCTCGCGGGGACGAATGATTTCCGGGCGCTCCTTCACTTCCGCGATTCGGGCGCCGTCACGCGCCAGCGAGAGAAGATAGAGCTCGTCGTCGACCTCATGGCGCGCTCCGTCGCCGCCGCCATCATGCAGCTCGCCGCCATCGAGCGGCCGATCGACACGGTCATTCTCACGGGCGGGCTCTCCCGCAGCTCCGAGTTCGTCGGCCGCGTGAAGCGCAAGCTCTACCCCTATTTTCCCGCGGTCGTCGTTCAGGGCGCGATCGAGCACGAGGCGCTCGTCGCGGGTCATTTCAGGGCCCGCTTTCGCCCGGGCGAGACGAAGCGCTACGCCGCGGAGCGAGACATGCTCCGCCGGCGGCGAGCCGAGGAGAAGACCCTCATCGAGACGGAGGTCTTCATTCATCCGCAGCTTCGCAAGAAGGAGAATGCCCCCATCGGGAGCCTCGATGAGCTTATCTACCTTGCCCGGTCGATGGTGGCGAAGGAGCGCGCGCCCCGCATCGCGATCGTCGGCGCCGAGAACGAGGATGCAGTGGCAGCTGCCAAGCTGGCCAACGAGGAGGGGCGCTTCCCGATCGCGACCTTCCTGCTCGTCGGTGATTACTACGAGATCTCGAAGCTCGCGTGGGAGTACGACATCAAGCTCGACGGCGTCAACTACACGATCATCGACACCGACCGGCCGGTCGAGAAGGCGATCAGCCTCTACGATTCGGGCGAGGCCGACCTTCTCATGAAAGGCGGGGTGAAGACCGAGGAGATCATGCGGGGGGCGCTCCGGTACCTCAAGAGCACCGGGAAGCTCGAGAAGGGACGCATCTACAGCCACGTCGGGATCTTTCAGGTGCCGACCTACCCGAAGCTCCTTACCGTGACGGACGCGGCGATCAATC
>JBGPBA010000049.1:0-6810 GCA_041481005.1 Candidatus Krumholzibacteriia bacterium
GAAACGGGCGAGGAGCTCCTTCACACGCTCGTAGCACTTCCCGTACTCCCCCCGCCCCTGGAGGTGTTCGATTTCGAGAAGCAGTGTTTCGATCGTCTCTTTTGGATTCAGCATTACTCTGATTCCCAGTGAATTACTGATGCATCATCCAGAGCAGCGTCCGGAGAAGCGCTCTCCACACATGATCCACCCGAGAACCAACGTATGACGTCTCCCCTCCCCCGCATCCGTTCACGCCGTACTGATACGCGTCCCCGCCCCGGCCGGGCGCACCCCCGCCCGCGCCGAAGTTCCCCTGCGGTTCATTGACATAGATGATCTTTGTCTGGTGCTTGAGATGAGGATCCTCGCCCGGCTCCCCGCCCACCATCACATACTCTTCGGAAACCGCCTCGCCCCCCCGCGTGTCCCTCGCTTCGACCCCGGCCGGTAGAAAGAATGAAAGAAGAGAAACGATGCTGACCAACGTCAAGCAGCAGGCAATAGCGCGGTTGGAAGTATTCATGGCAACTCGATCCGGCGCCGGGCACGAACGAGTGCCCCGCACCAAGCAAGTCCCGCTTTGAATTTTTCCTGACCCTATTGCGAGCCGCCTACGCGAAACGAAATTGATAGATCAATTCTATCAGAGTCGGTGAACGGTGTCAAGGGGGACAGTGGAATCAGAGGTCTGCGGGTCCCATTCGGATCGAGGGGGACGAATTTCAGGCTAAAACGTAAACAATATTTTCCTCTTGTAAACAATAATTGACAAGCCTATAATCGTATATGTACGCTGTAAATAACCTTTGACGCGTTGGATGTGGTGTAAATTTATTTTGACAGCGACAGTCTCGAATGTTGACGCCGCCGATGGGAAATTTGGGGCTGGCATGGTGTATTTGATTCATTATCAAATGGTTGCACCCGTCGCCATTATTGTCTTGGTCCTGGCACGCCAATTGCGCTGTGGGAAGGTTGTACACAGCCACACGAACATAGGCCACAACAGAGCGTGATTGGGGAGGTACCTATCGAGCAGTGACGATGACAGGGACTATCACGGACTGAATTGCCCATGAGAGAGTTAGATTCTCAGTGACATTCTGCGGTCGTATCGGCGGATGGCATGGCATCGGTTCATCAGCCGAGCTCAAATCCGAAACGTAGGAGTATGAGTATCAACGCCTCGGAACGGTACATTGGGAATCACGGGGTGACGGCCCCCGAGAGGGGGAGGCGCTCCAAGGGCAGAGAAGGCTGCGTTCCCGCGCACGCCCGACTGGGTCGCTCGACCACGGGCGCAGTGGTGGTCCCTGTTCTTTTTTGCACAGTGAACACCCATCGCCCGCCCGAGAGGCAATGCCTCCCGGGCGAACCGTTTTTCCTCGCCGCCCGGCCGCTCGACTCCCAACTTAATCACCGAAGAATGAACGGATCCTCCGGGTCGATAGAAGCTGGTTTCATCATCCGGACATCACCTCATCCTCATCGTAGACCAAGAAATGTGCCCACGCGCCCGCGGACAAAGCCCCAAGCCCGCCATCCTCTTCCGGGATATGGGGATCGGGTCGATTGCTCCCCTGCAATGACCCGAGAAGCCGCGGCGAAATGCGTCCCCTTGAACAAGGTGACCTGTGCATCGAAGCTCGAGCTTGAACAGGAGTGGAGGTCATGAAGAACAAAAAGGATCAGGAGAACCGACACGATCAGCAACCGACGGGAAGTGCGAGGGATATCTTCGCCGAGGTCGAGAACGACATCGACCAGGTAAAGCGGTCCGACACCGTCCGAGCCGAGGAAACCCTCCTCGGCCGATTCGAGAAGGCCCAGCACAAGCTCGACAAGCTCGAGATGCTCACCGACATGACGCAATCGCTCAATTCGACTCTCAACCTGAACGAGCTCCTCGAGAAGATCATCGATTCGGTCATTCGTCTCACCGACACGGATCGGGGCTTTTTGATGCTCATGAACGAGAGCAAGGCGCTCGAGTTCAAGATCGCGCGGGACCGCGAGAAGCACCCGCTCGAAGAGGGCGACTTTACGATCAGCTCGAGCATCGCGAACGACGTGGCGCGAAGCGGCAAACCGCTCTTCCTCTCGGACGCCCTCGAGGACGCCCGATTCAAGGATCAGAAGAGCGTCCTCAACCTCCAGCTGAGAACCGCCGTCTGCGTCCCGCTCGCCATTGAGGCGAAGGTTCTCGGCGTGATCTACGCCGACAGCGCCCGACTCTCGCCGGGCCTCTCCCCCGACGACATGTCGATCGTGTCGGCCTTCGCCTCCCAGGCCACGATAGCCATCGAGAACGCCAAGCTCCATGGCGAGCTCGTTCTCTCTCAGGAAAACCTCGCCCGCGAGAACCTGCGCCTGAAGCAGGAGCTTTCGGGAAAGTACGAATATGCAGGCATCATCGGCAAGAGCAAGGCGATGCAGGATATATTTCTGACGATCCAAAAGATCGCCCCCCTCTCGACGACGGTTCTCATCCAGGGAGAGACGGGAACGGGCAAGGAGCTCATCGCCCGGGCGATCCACTTCAACGGGCCGCGCAAAACGAAGCAGCTCGTCACGATCAATTGCGGGGCCATGCCGCCCGAGCTCCTCGAGAGCGAGCTCTTCGGCCACAAGAAGGGCTCGTTCACCGGCGCCACCGCCGATAAGGCGGGCCTCTTCGTGCTGGCGGACGGCGGAACCGTCTTCCTCGACGAGATCGGCGAGATGCCGCTGTCGCTGCAGGTAAAGCTGCTCCGGGTCCTTCAGGACGGCGAGGTCAGGCCCGTCGGCGAGAACACGCCGCGCAAAGTCGACGTGCGGGTCATCGCCGCGACCAACCGGGACCTCGCGGAAGACGTCAAGTCGAACCTCTTCAGGCGCGATCTTTACTACCGTCTCAACGTGGTTCCGATCAACATTCCTCCGCTCAGGCAGCGCAGGGAGGACATACTGCCGCTCGTCGATCATTTTCTGCGAAAGTTCGAATCGAAGATGGGCAAGCAGGGAATCGAGATCGCGGGCGATTCGATGAAGCTGCTCCTCACGAACGCCTGGCCCGGCAACGTTCGCGAGCTCGAGAACGCGATCGAGCGGGCGCTCGCGCTGTGCGGAGAGTCGCGCACGCTCAACGCCACGCATTTCCCCGACCTCACCCCCGAGCCGGCGCCCTTCGGGGATCTCAACAAGAACAAATCGCTCAAAGAGAAGCTTCAGGCGGTCGAGAAACAGATCATCATCGACACACTCGAGAAGACAAATTACAAGGTCACGAAGGCCGCGGTAATCCTTGAAGTGACCCGGCAGCACCTCCATAATAAGATCAGGAAGCACAAGATCCACCTGTCGTGATCCGGCGGCAGCAAACAGCCGTGCTTCGGGTCACCTCGGACCGGTCGGGCGGCATTCTTCTTGTCGCCGACGGCTCCGGCAGAGGGGCCTATCGCTCTTCCACCATCATGCAAGGAGGACCCGACATGGAGCTCAAGGCAGTCCGCATCGAGAAGCCGGCCGATGTGAATTTCATACTCGGACAATCGCATTTCATAAAGACGGTCGAGGACCTGCATGAGACGGCCGTATCGTCCGTGCCCGGGATCAAGTTCGGCGTCGCCTTCTGCGAGGCGTCGGGGGCATGCCTCATCCGCGTCTCGGGAAACGACGATGAGATGGTCGCGCTCGCCCGGACCAACGCGCAGGCGATCGCCGCGGGACATTCGTTCGTCCTCTTCATGAGAAACGCCTACCCGGTCAACTTCCTCAATGCCGTGAAGAACGTCCCCGAGGTGTGCCGGATCTTCTGCGCCACGTCCAATGACGCCGAGGTGATCGTCGCGGAGACGGAGCGGGGGCGGGGGATCCTCGGCGTTATCGACGGCGAGAGCCCGAAGGGAGTCGAGGCGGAAGCGGATCGCGCGTGGAGGCACAGCCTGCTGCGGAAGCTCGGCTACAAGCTCTGAGACCCGCCCACGGGGAGTCTGCGACTAGCTCTCGATGCCGAGGCGTCTCATTTTTCCGATGAGGGTCGTTCGACGGAGCCCGAGGAAAGACGCCGCTCGGGCCCGATTTCCTCCCGCCGCACGAAGCGCTTTGATGATCTCCAGGCGCTCGAGGCCGGCCACTTTTTCCCGCAGCTCCACCGGCGGCGCGGAGGCCCCCGCCGCCCGCATAATGAGCCGCGGCGAAAAATGCCCGACGCGAATGACATCCCCCCTCGCCTTGAGCGCCGCGCCGAGGATCTCGCTCTCGAGCTCGCGCACGTTCCCCGGCCATCCATAGCGCTCGAGCGCACGAAGCGCCTCCTCGCCGAGCGTCTTCGGGCCGAGTGCGTAGCGCTCGCAGGCGCGCCGGAGAAGGGCGCGCGCAAGAACGGGCACGTCGGCCCTTCGCTCGCGAAGCGGCGGAATCTTCACGACAAACGCGGCGAAGCGGTAGTAGAGATCCATTCGAAACCGTCCCTCGGCGCACTCCGATTCGAGATCGCGGTTCGTCGCCGCGACGATGCGGGCCGCGCTCGAGCGCTCCTTCGACCGCCCAAGCGGAATGAACTCCCCTCGATCGACGAGCCTGAGAAGTTTGGCCTGAAGGGCCGGGGCGAGCTCGCCTATCTCGTCGAGGAACAGCGTGCCGCGTCCCGCGGACTCGAGGAGGCCGCTCGTCCGTGCGATGGCTCCCGTGAATGCGCCTCTCTCGTGTCCGAAGACCATGCTCTCGAAAAGCTCCGCCGGGAGCGCGGCGACGTTCACCGGGATGAAGGGCTCCCGGCCCCTGCCGCTCCAGCGATGGATCGACCTCGCGATGAGCTCCTTGCCGACCCCCGATTCGCCGGTGATGAGAATCGGCACGGGGAGCCGCGCCGCCCGCTCGATCTCCGAGAGGAGTGCGGCGGTCCTCGCGTCGGCCGTGATGAAGTCGTCGCCCGTCCCGCCGGCCGGCCTCTCGCGAAAAGAAAGCTCGGCGCGGGCGACCTCGCGGGCAACGAGCGGGGCGGCGCCGTCGGAACCTTCGCGCGCGAGAAGCCCGACGGGCGCAAGGCCGAGACCGAGCCTCGCCTCTTCCGCCATTCGCATGAACCGCAGCGCGGCCTCGCGGTCGCCCGCCCTCCGACTGAGCTCCTGCTCGAGTCGCAGCCGCCGCACGCGCTGCGGCCCGTAGCGCGAGAGCGCGTCGTGCTCCAAGGCCGCGGAGTCGAGCGCCTCCCGGGAACGTTCGAGATCATTGTTCGACAGGAAGAGTTCCGCGAGCAGAAGCCGCCCGATGATCCGCTCACGCGAGTGGCGTTCGGCGCCGCAGTCGCCGAGGGTCCGAACGATACGCTCGACCCCGTCGTCGAAGGCGCCGCGCGAAGCTTCGAGGAGCCCGCGGGTCAGATTGAGACGAAGAAGCGCGTCCTCGCATCCGAGGGCCCGATACGAGCGCTCGGCCATGGCGATGAGAGGCGCGGGGTCTTCCGAAGAGCCGCCCCGCGCGATGCAGAGCGCGAGATTGGCCGCGGCCTTCGCGGCCGCGAGGGTCTCTCCGCGCCTCAGCGCGCGGTCGATGGAGAGACGAAGGAGCGCCGAGGCCTCGCGCGCCCTTCCGCGCGCCTTGAGAACAAGCGCCCAGTTCACGAGGACGCCCGAGGGGCAGGCCCCCGGGCCGATCGATCTGAAGAGCGCGGCGCAGAGTCGAACGTACGCCGCCGCGAGATCGACGCGTCCCTTGAGTAGGAAGACGCGGGAAATGATGAGGGCCGCCCAGGCTCTTGTCTCAGGCGCGGCGTCTCGTCCCCCGTACAAACAAAAAGGCAGGGGGACGAAGGCGTCCCCCTTGCCTTCCAAGAACCGGCGGAACCGCTCCTCTAACTCGAGAGGCCCTGGTTCCATGCCTTATCCGCTCCTTATGGAGAACGGAGATCGATATTAAATGTGAATTCAATGTTATTGTACCGCAGAAACGCGCTCGTCGTCAATGGAAAACCGCGCGCCAAAGCGCGAGCGCCACAACGGGGCCCCGAGCGGCGAGCCGGCCGGTCGGCCGCGGCTGTTCCTCGGCGAGTACCTCTTGCTACTCGGCGAGCGTCTCTTCGGGAAGACCTTTCTTTCTGCGCCACCGCAGCCAGAGGTGGAAGAAAACGAACACGACCGTGAAGCAGAGATAGCCGAAGGCGAACGTGCCGCCGACGTTCCAACCGTACACCTGGACCGTTTCATTCCCGCGAAACGCGCACGAGTGAATGACGCCGAAGAAGGAGAGCACCGCGGCCGCGAACGACCAGAACGCCGCCTTGAGAAAATCGCGCTCGATGAGGAAGACGCTCACCGCGGCGAGAATCATCGAGGTGAAAATGAAGCCGCTTTCGAGCGCGGCCATCCCCATGAATCCGTTGATCGGGACGCCGGAGGCGACCTGCGCGCTCATATCCGTGCCGGCGCCGAGGTAGCCGCGCTTCAAGAGGTTCATTCCCCACGCGGCGAAGGACGGGAAGAGCCCGACGACGACCGCCGGCGCGTGCTCGCGCGGGGTCGCTTGGTAAGCCTGCGCCGCGATCACGACCCCGATCCAGAGAACGATCGCGATTCCCGCCTCCAGGGGAATGATCTTGTTGATCAGATTGACGCACCCGAAGAGCGCGATGACGACAAAGAACACGCCGTTCAGCGTCGAGTAGCCGACCCGGGCGCCGAGCCCCTTCCAGCCCGGGTGCCCGATGTAGATCGTCGTGGGGAAGCACGAGCCGAAGAGCGAGGCGAGCATGCTCCCGAGGCCGTTCACGGCGAGCGACGGGACCGTCTCGTAGCGGTCACCCGCAGCCGCCGCGCTCTCGAGATTCTGCACCGAGCCGATGACGTTGAA
>JBGPBA010000050.1:0-6787 GCA_041481005.1 Candidatus Krumholzibacteriia bacterium
ACACGGGAATGGAAGAGATGACCCGGCGCGCCGGGCTCGACCTCGTGAACTTCGAAGCATCGGGCTCGAAGGGCATCAAGTTCGGAAGCTACACCTTTTACATATCGAAGCCGGTCCTCGACGCCGACGCCATCATCAACCTCCCGAAGCTCAAGACGCATTCGCTCACGCTTCTGACCTGCGCGGTGAAGAACATGTTCGGCGTCATGCCCGGCTTTCGCAAGGGGGAGCAGCACAAGCGCTACCCCAAGCCGAGCGAGTTCGCCGACATGCTCGTGCACCTCTACAAGCTCGTGCCTCCATCGCTCAACATCGTCGACGCGGTTCTGGCCATGGAGGGAAACGGACCGAGCTCGGGCACTGCGAGACGGCTCGATTTACTCATCGCGGGCGAGGACGCCGTCGCCGTCGACGCCGTCGCCGCGAACGTGATGGGTTTCAAGGAAGGGTTCATCGACACGACGCGCATCGCGGTCGCGATGGGGCTCGGGGAGGGAAGGCTCGATCGCCTCGCCGTCGTCGGCGACGCCGCCGGCTTCAGGGCCGAAGGCTTCGCGCTCCCCTCGAATCGCGTGCAGAAGCTCATCCCGCGGCCGATCATGAAGCTCATCGCGCCGTTGGTCTCGGTGAAGCCGGTTATCAGATCATCCGCGTGCACGGGATGCGGCTTCTGCGCTCGCAGCTGCCCCGTGCAGACCATCGTGAAGCGCGGAGCGGTCTACCAGATCATCGACAAACGATGCATCAAGTGCCTCTGCTGCCATGAGCTGTGCCCCGAGTCCTGCATCGAGATTCGCCTCAGCCGGCTCGCCCGGCTGTTCGCGTGACGGGGGAGGGGTCCCGCGCCGTGCCCGGTCCCTGGAAGCGTTTTCGCCACCGCCTCGAGCTCGCGGGCGTGCGCGCGCTCATCGCGCTCCCCGCGCTTTTTCCACTCAAGGTTTCGGTGAAGCTCGGCGGCACCCTCGGCCGGCTCGCCTTCGACGTATTCGGGATACGGCGGGTGGTCTCCCTCGACAATCTCTCTCTCGCCTTCGGCGACAAGCTTTCCCCGGCGGAGCGCGTGCGGATCGCACGCCGCTCGTACGTCAATTTCGCGAAATCGATGGTCGAGTTCGCCTCTCTCAAGCGCCTCGAGCGGGACGATTATCTCAAGGTCGTCGGCGTCGAGGGTCTCGACAATCTCGAGCGCGCGCTCGCCGCGGGTCGCGGCGTCGTGGCCGTCACGGGGCATTTCGGGAGCTGGGAGTTTCTCGGCGCGGCAATCGTCGCCCGCGGATTCTCCGCCGATTTCCTCGTCGGCGAGCAGTCGAACGAGCTCGTCAACCGCGCGATGAACGAGCTTCGCCGCGCGGCGGGCATCGGCATCATCGAACGGGGGATCGCCGCTCGGGGCGTATTCGATTCGCTCAAGCGCAAGCGAATCGTCGCGCTCCTCGCCGATCAGGATGCGCGGAAAGCGGGCATCTTCGTCGACTTCCTCGGGACTCCGGCGTCGACCTTTCAGGGGCCGGCCCAGTTCGCCTTTCGCGCCGGCTGCCCGATCCTCTGCTCCTTCATCGTGCGCCAAAGCGACGAGTCGCACGTCGCGCATTTTCTGCCGCCCGTCTTCCCCCGAACGGAAGCCGAGCGTGACGCCGAGATTCGACACCTCACCGAGGAGCACGTGAAATCACTCGAGGAGTACGTGACCCGCTACCCGGACCACTACTTCTGGGCGCACAAACGCTGGAAGACGAAGCCGCCCGCGTCGTGAGGCGCGCGGACGGTTCGCAGAGCCCGCCGGCGCCGCGAGCCCCCCGGACGATCGGGGCATCAGCCGCCCGACGTGCCGGTTTTTTTCTCGGGAGCCTGAGGCGGGTAGCTCTGGAATCCGATCGAGCCTTTGTTATCTCCCCGCTGCACGGGAACCTGGATCGGCCCGAATGATTCCTCGAATTTCTCGATCGCGTTCGCGAGCGCCATGTTGAGCGATTTCGCCGACTGCGGCGTCATGATGATCCGCGCGAACACCTTCGCCTTGCTGACCCCGGGCAGCATTCTCGCGAAATCGAGGACGAACTCCGCGGCGTTGTGCGCCGTGAGAACGAAGTTCGAATAGATCCCCTCCGCCGCCTTTTCGTCGAGCTCCACCTGGATTTGCTGCTGCTGAACTTGAGGCTTGTCCATAAACGCTCCTTATCTTTTCGAAGTCGCTTGTTTCTGATATCATTTAACAGCACGCTGGTCGGAGCGTCAAGAGAGGTTTGGTCGGGCTCGCGCTGCCGGGTGGACCCCTCGGTCCAGCGCCGAGCAAGAGAGAGATGACCCGCCATGTCGCTGAGGTGTCCGCGCTGCGGCAGAGAGTTCGATGTGACCCGCTTCCAGTTCGCCCGCGAGATCCATTGCTCCTGCGGCGAGAAGCTCACGCTCGAGTCCGGGCACGAGGTGCGCGACAAGAGCCGACGGCCGAAACCCAAAGGCTCATCCCGGAAGAAGGGCGGCTCGGGCGGGCCCGCGAAGGCCTGGGACGATCTCGAACGCGAGGTATTCGGCGCCGTGAACGCCCGCGAACGGGCGCGCGATTACGAGCAAGCCGAGGAGATCCGCACTCGCGCCGATCGAATCTCATCCCTCATCCTTCACAGCGATCTGCCGAGGGTCGACATCGAGATCGAGATTCGGAAATTCAGGGCCTCTGTTCTCGAGATATTCCCCGAGAAGGAGGAGCTTCTCAATTCCGTGTACCTGAACAGGTTCCGGCGCCTTTGGAATCAGTTCAGAAACGCGGACGACCCGCTCTTCGGCGGTGCCCGATGAACGCCCCGCGGGGCGGCGCGTCGGCAGGAGCCGCGCGAGGCTCGAGGCCCCGCGCCGCGCCGCGAATCCCCTTGATTCAAAACGTTGGCGCAAGGTATATTCTGCGAGCATTAACTATATGGAAACGTGCGGTTTCGATGAGACGTCCAATCGAAGGATTCTGGGAGCTTTTTTTATGCGCAGAGGAAGGGTGCGGGAGATCTGCCGGGCCATGCGAAAGGCGACGGTCGCCGTCATCGGCGACGTCATGCTCGATCGGTACATCTGGGGGCAGGTCGAGCGGATCAGCCCGGAGGCGCCCGTCCCCGTCATCATGGTGGCCAACTCGAGCGTCCGACCCGGCGGGGCGGCGAACGTCGCCTGGAACCTCTTTTCCCTCGGGCTCAAGGCCCGGCTCGCCGGCGTCATCGGACGCGACAATTCCGGCAAAGAGCTCAAGGCGCTGATGGCCGGGAAGGGGCTTGCGGTCGGGTCGCTCGTCGCGGACCCGCGCCGGCGGACGACGGAGAAGATCAGGATGATCGCCCACAGTCAGCAGCTCGTGCGAGCCGATTTTGAATCGACCGAGGCTTTGCGCGCGAAGGTTCTCCAGAGGCTTCTCGTGTCGGTCAAGAACGCCCTTTCGGGCGCCTCCGTCGTCGTCGTGTCCGATTACGGAAAATGCGTCGTGACCCCCGAGGTCATGGACTTCGTGCGGGGGCACTGCGCGGCGAAGAAGGTCCCCATTCTCATCGATCCGAAGGAGGGGCACTTCTCCCTCTACCGGGGTGCCTTCGCGGTGACGCCGAATAAGAAAGAAGCGGGGGGATTCTACAACACGAAGATACGGAACGAGGATGATCTCGAGGTCGTCGGGAGATCGCTGCTCCGCGACCTCGAGGCGGGAGCCGTGCTCGTCACGAGGGGTGAGGAGGGAATGACGCTGTTCCAGGAGGGCAAGCGCGCCCGGCAGTTTCCGACGCGGGCGAGCGAGGTGTACGACGTGACGGGGGCGGGCGACACGGTGATCAGCGTGCTCGGGGCGGGCCTCGCCGCAGGGGCGACACTGTACGAATCGATCGAGCTCGCCAACGCCGCCGCGGGGATCGTCGTCAAGGAGCTCGGCACGGCGGCCGTCCGGCCCGAGGAGCTCGAGGCCGCATTCGCGTCGTGATGGTATGGAAGATTTTCGCACACGGATTCTCGCGCGGAGCGAGCTCGGGCCCTTTAGGGCGCGGAACAAGGACACGAGGATCGTCTTTACGAACGGCTGTTTCGACATGCTGCACCGCGGGCACGTCGAGCTCCTCGCGAAGGCCCGGAGCTTCGGAGATTGCCTCGTCGTGGGGTTGAACAGCGACGCTTCGGTCTCGAGGCTCAAGGGCGCCCCGCGCCCGCTCGTCGGGGAGGAGGACCGGGCCTTCGTACTCCTCGGTCTTCGGTCGGTCGACTACGTGACGCTGTTCGACGAGGACACGCCGCTTGAAACGATCACGGCCCTCAGGCCGAACGTCCTCGTGAAGGGCGCGGAGTACGAGCACGGCGAGATCGTCGGGGCACGATTCATGGAGAGTAACGGAGGTCGTGTCGAGAGGGTGGCGATGATCGACGGCTACTCCACGACCTCTCTCATCGAGAAGATACGGGCAGACCGGTAGGAGGTGAGCGTTTCGAGTATGCGCAGAAGAATCGTCATCATGGGCGCGGCGGGGCGCGATTTTCACAATTTCAACACGCTCTATCGTGGAAATCGCAGCGTCGAGGTCGTCGCTTTCACGGCGACGCAGATACCGAACATCGAGGGCAGGAAGTACCCGGCCGTTCTCGCCGGGAGCCTCTACCCGAAAGGGATACCGATCGTCTCCGAGAGCGAGCTCCCCGATCTCATCGAGAAGAAAGAGGTCGGCGAGGTCGTTTTCTCTTACAGCGACGTCTCGAACCAGTACGTGATGGAGAAAGCCGCGCTCGTCAACGCGCACGGCGCTCACTTCACCCTCGTCGGGACCGGGGACACGATGATCAAGAGCAAGAAGCCGGTCGTCTCCGTGTGCGCCGTACGCACCGGGGCGGGGAAGAGCCAGACGACGCGGAAGGTGGCGAGCATCCTCGCCGACGCCGGCAAGAAGGTCGTCGCGATCCGGCATCCGATGCCGTACGGCAACCTGGCCAAGCAGAAGGTGCAGCGGTTCGCCACGCTCGACGATCTCATCAAGCACGAGTGCACGATCGAGGAGATCGAGGAGTACGAGCCGCACATCGTGCGGGGCATCATCGTGTATGCCGGGGTCGACTACGAGGCGATCCTGCGCCAGGCGGAGAAAGAGGCCGACGTGGTTCTCTGGGACGGGGGCAATAACGACCTGCCCTTCTATAAGCCGGATCTTCAGATCGTCGTCGCCGATCCGCACCGCGCGGGGCACGAGCTCATCTACTATCCGGGGAGAACGAACGTTCTCATTGCCGACGTCGTCATTATCAACAAGATCGACACGGCGGACCTGCCCGCCATCGAGGACGTGCGCGAGAACATCGCGTACCTCAACCCGAAGGCGACGGTCATCGACGCCGCTTCCCCGCTCATGGTCGAGAGTCCGGAGCGGATCAGGGGTAAGCGGGTTCTCTGCGTCGAGGACGGGCCGACGCTGACCCACGGCGGGATGCGCTACGGCGCCGCCGTCATGGCCGCCCGGAAGCACAACGCCGCCGAGATCGTGGACCCGAGACCGTACGTCACCGGCCGTATCAAGGAAGCATTCAACAAGTACCCGGAGATCGGCGTGCTTCTGCCCGCCCTGGGATACGGCGATGAGCAGATGAAGGATCTCGAGAAGACGATCGCGAAGGTCGATTGCGACCTCGTCATCATCGGCACCCCGATCGATCTCGGGCGCTACATAAAGATCTCGAGGCCGGCGATCCGCGTCATGTACGACCTCCAGGAGATCGGACGGCCCAACCTGGTGGACGTGCTGAAGGGTTTTCTCGACCCTAAGTGCAAATGTTAAGTAGATAACGTATTATATTGCACTAGAATAAATTAGAGGAGGTATCGCTTGAAGATTCATGAAGTCGATGCCCGGGGCATATTCGAGAAGCACGGTCTGCCCGTGCCGCCGAGCCGCCTTGCCCTGCGGCCGGATGAAGCGAGGGAGGCGGCGCGCGAGCTCGGCTGCCCCGTCGTCGTCAAGGCGCAGGTTCTCGTCGGAGGCAGGGGGAAGGCAGGGGGCGTAAAGCTCGCCTCCACTCCCGACGAGGCGGCCGATAAGGCGGGCTCCATTCTCGGGATGGACATCAAGGGGATCAAGGTCGAGAAGGTGCTCGTGGCGAAGGCCGTCGACATCGCGAAAGAGTTCTACGCCGGGATGGTAGTCGACCGCCGGAGCCGCAAGCCGCTCATGATGGTCTCTCCCGCGGGCGGGATCGACATCGAGGAGGTCGCGCGGACGAGCCCGGAGAAGATACTCAAGGTCGTCATCGACCCGATCTGGGGGCTGCTCCCGTTTCAGCTGAGGCGCATGACCTCGTTCCTCAGCGACGACAAAGAGGTGTCGAAGAAGCTCGGCGGTATTCTCTCCTCTCTCTATCGGGCGTTCGTCGGGGTCGACGCGTCGCTGGCCGAGATCAACCCGCTCGTCGTGACGCCGACGGGGGAGGTTTGGGCGATCGACGCGAAGATCAATATCGACGACAGCTCGCTCTTCCGTCGGAGCGAGGTCTCCGCCATGCGGGACGAATCGTCGGAGGACCAGGGAGAGGTCGAGGCGCGCGAGGCGGGCCTTTCCTTCGTCAAGCTCGACGGCTCGATCGGCTGCGTCGTGAACGGCGCGGGGCTCGCCATGGCCACCATGGACATGATCAAGTATTACGGCGGCGAGCCGGCCAATTTCCTCGACATCGGCGGGAGCTCGAGCCCGGACAAGGTGCTCGCCGCCATGCGGATCATTCTCCGCGACAAGAACGTAAAATCGATTCTCGTGAACATATTCGGCGGCATCACGAGGTGCGACGACGT
>JBGPBA010000051.1:0-6773 GCA_041481005.1 Candidatus Krumholzibacteriia bacterium
AAATGGATGCTCGCCGTCTTCATTATGGCGCAGTTCGCCGACAACCGCCGCGATTTCAGGCGATTCATCCTCATCGCGGTCGCCGGCATGCTGATGAGCAACTTTCTGCCGCTGTTGATTCAGCCGCCATCCAAGTTCTCAAGCCTTTCGGTCATCTGGAGCGAAGGGGTGGTGCGTTACGAGGGCTTCGTCTTCGAGCCCAATACCTTCGCCATGTATCAGATCTATCTCATTCCGCTCCTCATGTTCCTGTTCGCTGTGTACCGGAGGCCGGTCATCGCGCGGCCCTTCTTCGCGGCCGGGCTCGTCGCGAGCATCGTCGTGCTCATCCTCAGCTTCTCGCGCGGCGGGTTCGTGGCTCTCATGTGCGCGTTGCTGCTTCTCATTATTCTGGAGCGCCGGAACAAGGCGATCCTCGCCGCCGGGTTGATCACGATCGCGGCGACGGCTATCTATTCGCCGGGAATCTATTGGGAGCGCATCCAGTCGATTCTGAGCCCGGCCTTGCAGGTGCAGGATTTCTCCGTATTCACGAGGTTCGAGACGATGAAGGTGGCGCTCCGCCTCGGGCTCACGCATCCGCTGCTCGGCGTGGGGGTCGACAATTTCATCTACCAGTCGGCGTATTACATACCGTATAAGCTTGTCGTCCACAACACGCCGCTTCAGATCTTCGCCGAGGTCGGATTCATCGGATTGGCTTTCTTCGCGGCGATCGTCGGCTACAACCTGCTCATTCTGAAGAGGCTCATCACGAGGCGCGGCGACCCGGAGGCTTCGCAGATCGGGAAGATGCTCCTCATCCAGCAGATCGCGGTCCTCGTCAACTCGCTTTTCATCCCGACGTCGTGGGACATGATCTTCTGGTTCACGCTCGGCCTTCCCGGCATCGCCGATCACGCGTACCGGGCTCGAACCCGGGGGGCCGATGAAGGGCATACGGCCGCCTAGAGTGGAAGGAAGAACTCTCTGAGCTTGTAGCATGAGAGGTAGAAGTCGTTCCCGAGGGGGATGTTCACGTACTCGTAGGTCTTCGGGAAATCAGGCTGCCGCGTGATCTCTTTCTCCTGCACCTTCGTGATCATCTTGCTCTCGTCCCGAATCCCCTGATGAATCTGAACGTTGCCGAGGAGCAGCAGGTCGGGGCGCCGCGAGAGGACGTAGGCGCCGTCGGTCTTGAGATGCCCCGGCTGCGTCGCGACGACCTGGCCGTGGCGCGCGATGTGGGCGTCGGTGAGCCCGAGGATGTCGACGATCGGGTACTCGGTGTAGTAGCCGATCGCCCCGGTCGATCCACAGCCGATGATCGTATTCGGCGGGAGAATCTCCCTCAGGAGCACGCCGAGGCGGGCATAGGCGCCGACGGTGAGGCGTTCGAGGATGAACAGGTCGTATCCGATCGCACCGGGGATCATCATGAGGAAGACGATGATAAAGGCAAGGAGCGGGACGGCGCCCCGGTGCTTTGTCCCGGCGGTCGCCGTGAGGCCCGCGGAGACGGCGAGCGCGGCGAACGGCATCGTCGGAACGAGCAGCCGATAGTTCGGCATCCAGTCGCCGCCGAGGAAAAGGAGCGCCACCCAGTACGGAACGACGAAGAGGGCCGTGAGGCCCGCGCCGCGGGCGCCTCGTCTGCGAAGCAGGTAGTAACCGAGAATGAAGAGGTACCCGTAGCTCAGGATAAAGCCGAATACGTACCGGGTGCCGTTGTCGAACATGAGGCCGGCCGGGCCCATCTTGGCGTAGAAGGTGTTGGGCAGCAGCGCGTGAAAGTAGTGCCATTTCCACGAGAGATAGGGGATGTAGAAGAGCGCGGCGACGGCGAGGCCTTGCGCGATCGTCCGAAGCCTGCGCGGATTCCCGATCATGAGGGCGATCCAGGCGAGCGCGTAAAGGAGAACGCCCTCGGGGCGGACGAGCCCGAGGAGGGCGAACACGATGAAGGTGAGGCAGGGGCGGTTCCCCGCGCGCGCCAGGATGAAGCCCCACAGAAGGAGAAGGGTGAAGAGCGGAATCTCGCTCCCGCTCAGGCTCCACGTGAGGAAGGGTGGAGACGCCGCGAGGAGCAGGGAGGGGAGCATGAGCCAGAGCGCCCCGTGCCGGCCGTCGCTCGCTGCCTCCTCGCCCCGCCTCTGGGCGGCGAAGGGCAGCAGCGCCAGGGTTCCGATCGAGAAAAGGAGGCTGAGTGCGCGGGAGGTCGCGACGAGCGGCAGCCCGATCTTTCCCGCGCCGATGAGGATGAGGAGCCAGAGGAAATTCGTGTACCCCTCGACGCGCTCGCCCGCGTTGAAGACGAGCCCCTTGCCCTCGACGGCGTTGTGCGCGTACCGCAGCGTGATGTACGTATCGTCGGGGATGTAGTGAAAGAAGGCGAGCCCCGTACCGAGGAAGGCGAGGACGACGATCCCCAGGATGACGATCCACGCTCTCATGCCCTCGCGCACCCCCTCGGTGAGCCGCGTAACGCCCGGTCGAACGTCTTGCGGAGACTGGTCGCGAGCGGCGGCATCAGTTCTCCAGGAATATCACGTTGCACGTGATCGTGTTCAGCACGCCGGGAATCGTCTGGACCCGCTGGAGAACGAACTTGCCGATGTCGTTAAATGTCGTACCGTCGACCACGGCGATCATGTCGTATGGCCCGGAAACGGCCTGAACGTCCTGGACGAGCGACATCTTCGAGAGTTTGCTGTACACTTCCTCCGCTACGCCGGGGGCGAGATTGATGAGAACAAACGCCTTAGCCCGCATCGCTTCCTCCTTGAAGCAAGGGTGCATGAGCACTATCTCTTGAGCGCGAGAAACGATTATGTCAAAATGGGTCACCTTGTTCAACACGTTTCGGGAGAGCGCCTTGCGTCGAAGCACGTTCATCGCGATACTGGTCGGGCTTTTTTGCCTCGCCAACGTGACGAGAGCGGCGTTCCGGAGCGGTTTCGGCGAGCCGCGTTTCGTCGCCGAAGGGGCCGCGCACCTGCGGTACACGGAGATGGTGGCGAGGGGGCAGGAGATCCCGTCCCTCGATCGGCCGGCCGAGTGGCCTGAAGGGCTGCGGGTGTTCAGGGACGCCTCCCCCGCGATGGAATACGTCTTCGGCTGGGCGTCTCGGCTCTTCCCCGGCGCCGGCCGCGACCCGTCCCCCTTCATCAGATTCTTCAGCGCGTTTCTTTTTTCACTCGCCGTCTTCCCGCTGGCGCTCATGTCGGCCCGGCTTTGGCGGAGCGCCGCGGCGGGAGTTTTGTCGGGGCTTCTATTTGCCGTCGCCCTTCCGCTCGTGGCGCGCTCGAGCGGGTTCGAGTACGTGAGAGAGAATTTCACGTTCCCGCTCCTCGTCTACCACGTCTTCTTCTTCGTCGCGGCATGCGGGGGCGGAGGCCTCGCCATGCCGATTCTCTCGGGGGTCTTTCTCTTTGCCGCGCTCATGTCGTGGCAGGGCTCGCAGTTCTACCTCGTGCCGCTTCTGCTCTTTCTTCTCGCGCGCGTGATCGTCGCCGCCATCGGGCCGTCCGAACGACGGGCGGTCCGCATCCTCGTTCTGTCGATCGCCGCGGCCGGGCTCATCGTTCCGTACCTTCGGGCGGGCCGCTTTCTCCTCTCCATGCCGGCCGCGCTCGCCGCTGCGTGGCTTGTCGTCGATCTTTTCGCCGCGCGGAACGTCGGAAGCCCGGCGACGTCCGGTCGATCGGGGACGGGAAGGCGGCCGGTCGATGTTCGGATCGTCAAGGGGCTCCTCGCGGCCGCCGTCATCACCGCGGTCCTCGTCCCAGGAGTCCTCTCACGGACGCACTTCGCCGCGTATTCGCACTTCTTCGACCTCGTCGTGTACAAGCTCAGGTACATCCAGAAACCCGATCCGAGGCTCCTCCCCTTCGACGCGCGGGCGTTCTGGGTGGGTCCCTTCAATTCACCGGACGCCCTGCACCTCTTCGTATTCGCTTTGCCGATGATCCTGCTCTTGCCGGCGCCGATCAGGCTCCTCGCGAAGCGCTCACGGGACAAAGGCGATTTCGAGGCGCTCTTCGCGCTCGTGTTCTTGGCGCTCTTCTTCGTGCTGTTCCTTCTCATACAGCGCCTCGAGCCGCTCTTCGGGGTCTTCGCGGCGATCGCCGCCGGGGGAAGCGCACCCGGGTTTTTCCGCAGCCGCCGCGCGCGAGAGGCGACGAAGCCGACGTTCGTGCTCGCCGTGCTCGTCGTCATCATTTCGCTGTGCCAGGATTTCGGTTTTGAGGGCAGGGGCGATTTTTGGCGGGCGGCGGCGAGGGCGCTCCGCGTTCCGTCGCGCAGCTCGTTCGTGATCTTTCCGTACGCGCGCGACGTCGAGGGGGATCTTCTCTCGTGGATCAAGGGCCACACGCCGCCGGACGCCGTCGTCATGTCGCTCCACTATCTCTCGCCGCAGGTGCTCACGTACACGGGGCGCGCGACGAACCTGAACGATTTCTTCGAATCCCCGCAGCTCAGGCGCAAGGCGGAGCGGCTGCTCGGGCTCCTCTACTCGAGAGAAGAGGACCTCTATCGGTTCTGCGCCTCGCAGTCGAGCACGTACCTCCTCATAAGCTCCGCCGTCGGGGACGATCCGACGAAGGATTCGCCGCTCTATCAGGCGGGGCTCGTCAGCCTGCCTCCCGGGTGCGCCGCGTACCGGCTCATGTTCGAGCCGCGGACGCTGGCCCATTTCGATCTCGTCTACGAGAACGAGATGTACCGCCTCTTCGCCGTCGGGAGGGGATGGAGCGAGCGCGCGTGGCCGCGCTCTCCGCTCTTTTTCGAGGAAGAGCTTCTCTCGGACGCGGGCGGCGACATCCGGGGCTTCTACGGAGCCGTCATGCGAATCTATGCCCTTACGGCGAAGGGGCGGTCGCTCATCCTTCGCGGCGACGCCGCTTCAGGGGAGACTGCCCTGCTCGACGCCCTTCACGCCTTCTACTTCTATCCCGCCTGGAAGACGCTCGACGACCTGTACGCGAGGCGGGGCCGCACTTCGGATCGGGCGAGCCTCGACGAGTTCGCGTTCCGGTCCGATCCGAACCGCCTCGACGTGTGCCTCGCCGTCGCCGGGAGCCGTCTCGTTCTCGGCAAGATCGAAGGCGTGCGGGAGATACTCGAGCGCTCCGCCGCGCTGCCCGGCGCCGAAACGCGGGCCGCGGAGATACGCGTGCTCCTCGAGAGGCTTGACGCCTCGAGGTAATTGAGCGCGGTCTCGCGGTGCTCTAGAACAAGAAGCTCATCGAGACGCGAGTCTGCCTTCCGAAGGCGTTTTCGGGATCGAAGCTTTCGGCCAGCGAGATTTCGGCGAAGCGGTACGCGGTCGCGAGGCCGACGCTCGGGATCATCCGAGGTCCCTGTGACATCCGGATGTCGGACCCCGCGAGAAGGAACACGAGATCGGGCACCACCGCGATCTCCACTCCCGTCAAAAGGCGGTTGAGGACGCCGTATTTGACCACCGCGTCGCACTCGAAGGAAATCCTGTCGAGAAGTCCCCGGTACGCGAAGGCGAGGCTCCAGCTCACGTCGAGGGTGTCGGTTCTCTGCGGGTATCTGACGTGGCTGAGGATGTTCTTCGCCGTCACGGCGAGCCACACGTGATCGGTCACCTGTTCTATCACGCCGGCGTCGAACGCGGCTCCCCACAAGTCGGCGTCAACGGCTCCCGTCGAGCTCTTCATCATTCTCACCGTGATTCCGACGGCGGTGCGCCGCGTCGGGGCGAACGCGGCGGAGAGGCCGATCGTGTTCTCGTTCCAACTCGAGCCCTGGGCGAGATTGAGGCCGAGATGGGTGGCGCTGAGGGCGAAGCCCCAGGTCTTGCGGATGAGCGTCGTGTCGCGACTGGAAGCGATGGCGAGGGCGAGGGAGCTGTCACGCCCCCCGGTCGTATCGGGGGGGAGGCCCGGGAGAGCGGCAAGGCCTATCAGCGCGGCGCTCGTTGTGTCCACGCCCGAGCCCTTCTCGAAGAGAGCGATTCCCGCGCAGAGGATGCTGTAGCGGTCGTCGAGCCCCGGCACGGGCTCCATCGTGCCCGCCGTGATCCGGGCGGAAGTGAGAAACACGAGGTTCGCCGGATTCCAGTAGGCGCTCCGCTCGTCTCTGATGAGAATGGTCGCCGCGCCGCCGAGCGCGGCGCCCCGGGCGTCCCACGCCGGGAGAATGAAGGTCCCGCCGCGAGAGAACTCGCTGGCCCCCGCCCGTGCGCCGAGCCCCGCGCCGACGGCGCTCGCGATGAAAAGACCGAGAGCAAGTCTTCGTCTCATCATCTCACGACCGCGATGAAGTGCTTCTCGACCGTCAGGCCCCGTGAGTCGGTGATCTTGATCATGGCCAGATAGGGGCCGTTCCGGACGCTATTGCCGTCGCCGTTCGTGAGGTTCCAGGCGATTCTGAACACGTTCGACGGGCCGGCTCGCCTCAGATGGACGACGCGCTCACCGTCGAGGGTGAACAGGTCGACCGTCACCTCGAAGGCGGTTTGCACGGTGAATATCTCGAAGTTCCCCGGGGCGCGGAAGACCTCGGGGAAGATTCGGGCATTGATTTTGTTGTACGTGATGAAAACGGTGTTCGAGCGCGTGCTCTGCTCGCCCGACGTGTCCCGGGCGACCGCCCAGATCTCGTTCGGCCCCGCGAGAAGGAGGATCGTGTCGCGAAAGGCCGCCGCGGCAACCTTCGACCGATACACGGCGGTGTCCGCGCCCGACACGCGGTACAGGAACAGGGAATCGGTATTGGCTGCGTCGAGCGTGGCGGTGATAACGACGGACGGGTCGAGGACC